>NZ_JAAATZ010000001.1:0-90000 GCF_010119235.1 Flavobacterium phycosphaerae
TAACCTTGTACCGTTGTATTAAAATAAATACCAATGGAAAAATACTAGTAATTCTGAAAAATTCTTTAATCGCTTTGAAGCTGCAGGATATCTAAAAGTATCAACAAAGACCATTGACAGATTAATCCGGGACAATCGAATAAAAGCTTTTAAACTCGGAAAGCGTGTCCTTATATACTCCGATTCATTAACTGAGGAAAACATCAATGCGGTTAAGCCAAATTTTCAAAATACCCTATAAATTTTATTGAAATTAAGTTTAAAATGAACGATAATAAAAAACCCATAAAGTGTTTATATTCAGGCGAAGAGTTTATTCCTAAAAAATCTCTCAACGCTTTGCTAGTCCTCAAAACAGAATCAAATACAATAATGATAAGGCCAGTAAATTGAAACTTGAAAGAGCATTTATAGACCGACCACTCCATAAAAATAGAAATATACTTAAGGAACTTCTTGGGAAATAAAACAGAAACTATTGTTCACGAGGAGTTTTTAAAAGGCAGAGGATATAATTCAATTTAACGACCCACTTTGAGAAATGGGAAGGTAAACCAGCCCATGTGTATGAGTTTATAATCATAAAATTACCGAATCAACAATAAAAATTTTGAAAAATGATAGATATTAGAAATATTGAAATTGTGACACCGGATATTCAACGACAGTCCTTGATTGAAAGCAAAAACAGATTAAAAAACAGTTACTATTGTTATTCACAGCCTTAGTTCTATCAGCTGCTGTTTGCACCTACAATTACTTACACCAAGTGCAAAAAGATGAAAAATAAGATTTTCATTTTGATTATCTATCCAAATTAATACGGATTAATGTGTATCAATATGGATGGAATTTATTTTTATTTTTTATATGCGCTTTACATTTAATTGCAATGCAGTTTTATTTTTAATGAATCTATTGATAGTATCGTTTTTACATTGAAAATGTAATATATTTGAATTGAAATTTAAAAAAAACAATATAGAATAAAGAATATATAACATTGTAAATATCAATAGCGTAAGCTAATAGTCTTTCTCGCGAAACCGGCAAACTTCAGAAGAAATATAGATTATTAAGCAGTCGCTCTCGCAAGGCGTGGGCTTCTCTTATCTATATTTCGGGTGCTTGCCGGTACCAGCGGAGTTGGGTAATGAGTTTGTCCCACGCTGTTGGTTTTATCTAATCTCTAAAACTCTTGGGACAGGGTAAACCAACCGACAATATGAAAACTATTAAATTAGCATTATTTATTTTAGCTTTTATTCAATACAGTAGCTCAATCAAAAGAGATTTACTGGATGAGATTGAACGATATCAAAAGTCATTAGTTGAAAATAAACCCTACAACGCCGAAAGACCGCAGGTCTATGAAGCCATGAACGTTTCGGGCGCACAAGAATACCAAAAGTTTTACGTGAAAGTGAAAGCAGAGGATTTTGCGAATGGTATTCTGAAAGCGATACTTATAAAGAAACTTTGACATATGAAATCGTTAATGATAAACGACCATTTCGTGTAAACTTTACAATAAAAAAAGAGCATCGGGTGAAGAATCTAGATGGAACCTACTCACTTGGCAAACAAGCTATGACATGTCAAAAAATATACCTTTAAATTGCAATATGAAATTTATGTTGCCTTATTTGGACAAATAAAACTTCCTGATGATTTACAGGCAAAAATTGACAAATTCAATGAGTTGCAGACCAAAGACAGAAAAAGAATTCTTCAAGGAAGAGATTATTAAACCTTTTAACAATTCTATATATGGAAACTTTCACAGCGTATACACCTGAAGGTGTCAATCAATTTACTTTTGATTCATTGATAAAAGATAATACTTATCAATTTTTACATTTTGTTCCAATTAAAGGAAGCCCTAAAAAAGTTAGAATGGTTGTTTCATTATTTAATAAAGACAATGTTCTAATTGAAGAGCGAGATTTCCAATTAGAGATTGATAACTCGGGAAGAAAATACAATGAACATTTTATTGGGTTGTTGCAAAATGGGATGACACAAAAAAATGATATTTACTGGATTAGATTTTGAAGATAATCACTTTTTAGATAGCATTTGGGTGTTGTAATTGAAGAAGTCAGTTAATAAATTATGGGCATATTTTTAGTAGAAATTTATGTATCATCTCAAACACAATATTAAAGTGCATAACAAATCTAAATTTTGAGCAACGTTAAGAAAGAATACTTATGTAGTTATTTCAAATAAATGAAAGAAAATGTATATTAAATTGATTTTTTTACTAAACTTGAAATAGAATGATCAACTAATATAATTATGGGGATTTTTAACGATTATGTCAGTGCTATTGATGAATGTGCAATTCCTGAAATGCCTGTTAACCATATAGCTAATATAAAAAACATAGAAGGATTCCTTGCTAAAAATGGAATTTCCAATGATTACCTAATGAAAAATGTGAAGTTTTTTGGTGAACATTACTTATATTTTTCTATGGTAGGGCTGCCTTTAAGCTGAATAAACATGATGCATTTCCAATGTGTTTCGTTTTTAAAAAAACCTACTATACAACCAGTCAAGTCATTCCCATTTGATTCTGGTGCTTTTCACCATGACCGTATGGAAAAGTATTTTTTTAATACTAAATTAACGCTGGACGATTTTGATTTTAGTGGGAATAATGATTACATTTATAGGGTCATTAATCATTTTTTTGAGAACAATGCGGCTTACTATGATGAAAAGAACAAATCTGCTGTGCCTGATGGATTCCGGCAATCAAGGGCTATTTAGAGATGATTGCAGATGACCGTAATGACAAGTTAGATGGCCGAAAAAGTGCAATTGAGTTAATTTATGATTTTCCCTTTCATTTTAGTAATGGATTGGAATTAGTGATTCTGCCCGAGTTTGATTTAAAATTTTCTACTGGTAATTTACCTTCAATCAATTAAAACCATTTTACAAACACGCTATGGGTGTGACGTAAAAAGTTACTCTAACAGAATGACAGACCTGTAGAATCAAGTTATAAAGAAATTAAAAAAATTGTTAAAAGTCATATTAAAAATAACGGCGGATTATGACAAAGATGAAGTTTTACGGTTATTTAGATAATGAAGTCATTGCGAGTGGTTTTTTAATTCCGGTTTATATTGAAGCCGAGAAATTCTTCTTCCATGAGCTATCAAAAGATAACAAGCAAAATGGGCTTCCGTGAGTTTGACTCAAAATCTTATAATCGGGATTCAATTGTTAAATTAAACAAGCCATTACCCGCAAATATTGACGACGAAAGCTATATTGTGGTTAAATTCAATGATACAGTTCAATACGGTACTTTTTCAGAAATATTGGATTTAGTTTCTAGGAAGATTTTTGATGGCGAGATTAAAAGCAAAATTCTTAGTGATAATGCAGAGAAGATTTTTGGAAAATATTTTTTTAAAGAGAGCTACTTGAGGAAGCACTTTAAGTTTTTTTCAGCATTAAATATTAGAAAAAGAGCATTAAACGATTACCTATCAAAATACAGCGGCTCGCAGCTATTTAGAGTAGCCTCTGGAAACGATTCGAGGTTCGAAATTATTTTGAAAAGCATGTTATCCAAGCTAACAAAAGGGTATTGAGGGTACCTGCTAGTGTAGAAGTACTAATGGAAAACGATCATGATGTAATTTTTGCTAATCACGATCTTGGAATACGCTATAATCCGGATTTAGCAGGTATCGTATCAAAGCAATGACTTGGAATCGTAATCACGAAGGAATTCATCAAAATATTTGGAGAATCAAAAAGGAAGGTGAAAGGGCATATACTAATCTTTGTATTTATGGCACAGAAAATATAGGCATAGAAGTAGCGCGGTTGTCCAACAAAATCTATGAAACGTTTGCTGAAGCAAAATAAGCATTAAATAAATTACAAAGACTGATCTTGCAGTCTTTTTTTATTAGGTGTTATTGCCCCATTTAGTGTATTCTCGTGTTTTTGATTATATTTGTTTCTATCTACTTTCCTTACTAATTTTGCATCAAAAAGTTTGTAAAATTTAGTCGACTAATAAATTTATTCTTACTTTTGACCTGCCCCACCCCTACAAATACCACAAAAGTTTATTTGCAATTATCTATCAAAATATTCATTTGATTATTTTGATTGGCTTCATTATTTAACTCATGAAAAATTATGAAAATCAAAAAACTTTACATCAATAATTTTAGAATTCTAGAAAACTTCGTTATCGATTTAGAAGACGAATATCTCTGATTATCGGGAAAAATAATTCCGGGAAAACTTCTATCTTACAATTTTAGATAAATTTTTAAATCAGCCTGAAAGTAGTAGATTTAGTATCGAAGATTTTAATTTAAATTTTGTGACATCGATAACTAATTTAATTGAAGATTCATTAGAATTAAAAGAAGAAGATTTTGTTAAAAATTTTATGGAATTAAGTTAAGGATCCTTTTTTGAGTATTTTGACCATGATAATTTTAGCAAAGTTCAGAAATTGATGTTAGACCTAGATCCTGAAAATAATTTTATAGTTTTGGGGTTTGACTACTATTTAAATTATGAAACTACCTAAAAATAGAGACGATTATAAAGCTTTTAAAAATAGGGAGACAGGGAAAAAAAATCAAGCAGCATCTTCAAGTCCTCCCAAAAAATATATTGAAAAGACATTTAAAAATTTTATTAAATTAAATTTCAAGATTATTTACGAACAAAAAAAATCTATTTTCTACGATAAAAGTACTAATGAAATAATTGAAGATAATTTTATTTCATAGAGGATATAAAACTTTCCGATATTATAATTTCAAACACATTTCGGCACGAAGAGATGTAACGAATAAAGAAACTGACAAAACACTTTCACTGCAAACGTCGAAAATTTACGAAAAGAAAGAAACAGAAGAAAGTGAAAGAGAAAAATTGAGGAGTTTCAAGACACTATTATAAATACAGACGATGAATTGTCAAAAATTTATGAATCCTTCTTTGAAGATATTATTTCTAAATTAAAACACTCGGAGGTATAAAAGAAAATGATTCTGTTTTATCCGTATTATCTACTTTACAATCTAAAGAACTTTAAAAGGAAACACGACAGTATTTTATAAACATGATATTCATGATTTGCCGGAACAATTTAACGGTCTAGGTTATTTGAATTTAATAAGTATGATTTTTGAAATTGAAATAAAAAATATGAATTTCAAAAATCTTTATTAGAAGTCCCATCTGAAATAAATCTTCTGTTTATTGAGGAGCCTGAGGCACATACGCATCCACAAATGCAGTACGTTTTTATAAAAACATAAAAACTATCGTTGGTAACGCAATCGAAAAGCAAATAAAAAACACGGCAGGAACAAATAACGTGTTATCAAAAAGTTTACAATGTTTAATTAGTACACACTCTTCTCATATCGTAGCAGATAGTAATTTCGATGAAATTAAATATTTAAGAAAGATTGGATCAAAAATTGAATCCAGAAATCTTAAAGAACTCAAGTTTCTTTACAATAAAAAAATAGGCACTATGATTTTTAAAACATATTTAACTATCAGTAGAGCTGAAATATTTTTTGCGGACAAAGCTATATTAATTGAAGGAGATACTGAACGGATATTACTACCTACAATGATGAAGAAATTAGACATTCAAAATTCTGCATCAGATTTAATAGACAAAAAGATTCCTCTCTTATCACAAAACATATCAATAATAGAGGTTGGTGCTTTCTCTCAAATTTTGAATTATTTATTGATTTCATTGGAATAAAATCGCTAATCATCACTGATTTAGACGCGGTGCAAATGAAAACTGTACAAATAAAAATGGTAAGGACAGATTAGTTGCCGAAGCTTGTAGGGTTTCAATCGGGACCGATTTTTCAAATACTTCATTAAAATACTTCTTAAAAGGAAAGACGTTAGAAGATTTGAAAACATTACCCTTAGAAGAAAATGTTTAATAAAAGATAGTTCAGGATGGGTTCCAAATATAAATGGCATATTATGTATAGTATACCAACAGAATGTAATAGCTACTTTCCAAGGAGTTTCGAAGATTCCTTCTTTGCTATCACAAAAATCTAGATTTAGTAAAGAAAAAACTAGCCAGATTTAGAGGAATTAAAATCCAAGATATTTTGGCGATTCAAGTAAAGATGTATATGATTTAGCTAATGAGTGTATAGATAAAAAAACACACTTTGCGCTTGACATCATATATAATAGTAATGATGATTATTCAAACTGGATATTCCCCAATATATAGAAGAAGGTATATTATGGCTGAAGGAAAATTAATTAGAACTGAAATAGATGATATTATCGAACAGATTGATAGTAAAAATAATTTCCTTTTAAGTGGTGGAGCTGGTAGTGGCAAAACTTATACACTGGTGCAAACCATTAGATTGATCATTGGTAAATATCCTACCGAACGGGTTGCCTGTATCACTTCACTAATGCAGCAGTCAAAGAAATTGAGGAAAGAATTGACGATGACAACCTTGATGTTTCAACTATTCACGATTTTTTATGGGATTGTATTAAAAATTATCAATACGAACTAAAAAAAGCCCTAGTTGATTTAGCCAATAATGTTGATGTGAAGAAAATTAACATACTGAACCCCACAATCGAAATGTTTAATGAAAATGGGATCCAGTATAAGGAAAACGTAAGTTTGATAAATGGTATTATTTCACATGATGAGCTTTTGATAATAGCCGAACACCTTTTTGAAAATTATATTAAACTTAATGATATAATCAAGGATAAATTTAAATTCATACTTGTTGACGAATATCAAGATACGAATGAATTAGTAATTAAGATTTTTTAAAACATTTCAAAAAAAGTAAAAAGGTAAATATAGTTGGTTTTTTTGGCGACGCTATGCAATCCATTTATGATAATTCGATCGGTAGTTTGGATAGCTATAAAGGTAATTCAGGTGATTTGGTTAGAGAAATAAAAAAGAACAGAATCGTCGTAATCCATTAAAAGTAATAGACTTAGCTAATAAACTGAGAAATGATGGATTGGTACAAAAGGAATCTCAAGATTTAGATGCTCCAAATATGGATACTACTGGTAAGGTAAAACCCGGTGATATAAATTTATATATTCATCAGAATATAATTTGGAAAAAGTACGTCAATATCTCGATTGGGATTTTAATGATGCTGAAATACAAAGGAGTTAAATTTAACCCATAATTTAATAGCTAAACAAGCTCAATTTTCGGCATTGATGAGTATCTATAATGATGACCAGATTTTAGAATATAAAAATTTAATCAATTCTTTTTTAAAGGAACATCCCGAAATAATAGTTCTTGAAAGCGATACTTTCAGTGACGTTATAAAAAAACAGGAATAAATCCTTCTAACGGCAATATGTTGAATTTTATAACTTCAAATCAAGATTTATTTAATGAAGCCATAACTTATCCCTTCGAAGTTTTTAAGAAGATTTACTTGGATAGCGAGATACTGACCGATGATAAAAAACAAAAGAAGGAGAAGAGAGCAAAAAGGGTTCAAAACGCGACAATCTCTTAAAGCATTTATTTAAAATTCAAAATTGTATACGTTTATACAAAGACGGATTTTACAATGATTTTTAAAAACAACGAATTATAAAATTAACTCTATTAATGATAAAACTGTTTTGAAAAAGCAAATTGAAGATTTATCAAATATTGGTTCTAAGAGTATTGGAGAAATGATTGATTTGGCAGACACTTACAAAATTATTATAAAAGACCAACGATTAGATGAGTATATTGCTAAAAACAATATGTTTATAACAGGGTTTGTAAAGTTGGTTATACTGAATTTTTAAATCTTTTCAATTATTTAGAGGGCTATACCCCGTTCTCGACACAACATAAAACTAAAGGAAACGAATTTGATAATGTTTTAGTTATTCTAGATCGAGGAAATTGGAATAAATATAACTTCGAATATGTTTTGATAATGGGAGTATTTATCAATCATTAATTGATGGCAAATCAAAGACAAAATCTAAACTAGAAAGTTATCCAAAAATTAAAGAAAGGACACAAAAATATTTTATGTATGCTGTACTAGAGCAAAAGAGAACTTAGCAGTTTTTTTTCATCTACCCTCCCCTGCAATCTTATCTACTGCTGAAAGCTGGTTTACAAAAGACAATTTAATTAATCTTGATTCAATTACTTAGACATCATCTTTATGACTACCAAAATCGCAAATCAAATAGCAGAACTTCTGAACAATCGAAATCAATTGACAGTACAATATACCGAAGAAAAAGCTTTAGCCAATAAAGACAATTATGTTTATATATTAGATTTCGAAAAAGTTATTGCTTGTGCAGAAAGCAAAAAAGTACAATGGTATCAATGGGAAGTTTCTCATGTTTCAGTAGCAAAAGATTTTGAAGGGAAAGGATTTGGAAATAAAATTCTTTTAGATGCAGAACGTAAGGCACGTGCTGGGAACGCAAGAATTTTACAATGCACTAATAAATTTTATAATTCCTATTGATTCAAATATAGTTAAACATTGTAATTTTATTCATCACTAACATTGGAACATTACCAACATTACCTTATTTCTTTTTTACCCGAAACCATTTTGATTCTTTATTATAATATACTTTAATAGAATCTTTGTTTAAGGCGGTTACTTTTAAGCCATCTTTATCCTGATTCAAATGCAGTTTCAAAAACTTGCCGTCTGAGCTTAAAAGGATTGTTCTTGTGCCTTATTATCTACAGATTTAATATATCCAAAATAACGAACATTCGGAAATAAAGTTTTAGAGGTCGCCTTTGACAGCTCTTTTTTTAGTTCTTTCTTAGAAGATACATTATTTGAATTTATGCGTGTTCTTTTAGCTACTCCTTTAGAGCTGCACAGAAATGGATCTCTTATAATCTTGTTCAATTCAAAAGTATCCTTTTTAAGTATTTTATTTTTAGCATCATAATTACTATTGGTAATAGTAGCAAAAGACAATGGCTCCTTTTTAACAAATATTGATTTACATATCTATAAATTACAGTTCCCCACAAGGATAACATCAATACTAATAAAACAACATTTAATTTCTTTTTCATCAACTAAAAAATGAGTTTTAATTTACTGTAAATTTAAAAGGCACATTATACAATCCTGTATTTCCGGCTAAATCCTTTGCTTTTACTCTCCAATAATAATCTCCGGCTGTTGAAAATGACTGTTGGAAACTCGTTGTTGCAGTATTCGATGACTGAAGAATTGAAGTAAAGTTTACATCGCTGGAAAATTCTATCGTATAGGATATGGCTGATTGAATGGCTCCAACATCTGCAGGGATGGTCCAGGTAAAGTTTATCGGTTCATTTATAGTTTGTGATGAATTAGCTGCTGGTAAAGCGTTTGCAGGAGTATTTGGAATACTTCTGTCTAAATAAAAATTTCTCGAAGAGAACATCGTGGCACTAGTACTGTTTACTCCTTTTATCTTCCATTTATATTGGGCATCATTAGCCAATATAGTACTGTTTAAGGTAAGAGATGTGACAGTTAAGTTAGATTGCTGATTAACTATAGACGCTGCATTGGTAACATTAATCAACTCAAAACTATAACTATCAGCAGCAGTTAAACTTTGCCAAGATAAAATTACGGCTGTATTATTAGTATAAAAATTATCGGATGGATTAGATAATATAATTTGCTGATTAGTTAAATCGTTAGTCTCATAAACCGCAAAATTATAGTTAAAAGTATAAGTAGAAGAATATGCAAAGTTTTCACCTCTAACACGCCATTGATAATTCCCTTGGGTCAAAGGAAAACTAAAATGATTTTGACTGACTAATGAATCTAAAACCATATTAGAATTGGTTGAGTAAACTTGTATTCTGTATTTGTCAGCGCCATCGAGTTCATTCCATTGAAAATCTACTACATTACTGTAAATAGATTGGCTGTTTTGCGGATATATAATTTGTACAACATCGTTAGTGATATCTTTCTCTATAATATCTTCACAAGAACACAAAGAAATCAAAGTCAGTACGATGATTATGCTATTTATTGCTTTCATAATTTTGGAATATTAGTTTTAAATGTAACATTTCTTTTTTAGTGTTTTTTTATCAGTATAAAAGGCAAGGCTTATTATTTTTGAATAGTCAAATTGTTTTTCAAATTTATAGGTCAAGTCCAATAACTGATTATAGCTTCCTGTTAAATCTATTTCATAAGTATAAACCTGATAATCATCGTATACAAAATTGTGAATGGGTTGTAAATTATTAATCGAAATTTCGGAGCCATTTTTCACTAAAAAATCAATGATTTCCTGTTGAATTTTTTCTTTTTCAACCCCTTCTTTACCAATCAGTTTATCTAACCCAGCCACTTGGTTGCTCAAAACTCTAATATTGGAAGTTTGATTATTCATTAGCGCTTTTTTATCTCTCAAAACATTATTTTCCGTATACAATAAAATCAAATTACTGAAAGATCTCTTGTAAGCAGTTATAGAAAGTATTATAAAAATACAATCAGAAATTTAAATTTGAGTTTATAGCTGTATTCATTAAACATCCTTGATAGTGATTTTTAATTCAAAATAAGATATGTTTTGTTTGTCTCTTTTAATAGATATTATCTCCAATTTTGCAACCATTTTTCATTTTTTAAAGAATCAATCCAATCATTAAAAGCAGTTTCATTAACAGTATTCCCTCTCAATAAAATGATTTTATAATCAAATTCAACCTTTTCGGTTTTTTTGATTTCTTTTTTAATGGGTACACTTCCAAATAAGAAAAATTGATGGCAGCCGGAATTGATTTTGACAATTCATAACAATAAAATGAGATAAACTTCTTCGAAGAAAAACCAGTTTCAGCAAGAATTTTAAGTTTTTTTTCCTTTTGAAGTTCTAAATCATTAATAACCATATATGACTTATTTGTAAAACTGTTTTCTAAATTTAAAGTTGCATTTTTATAAATGAAATATTGAGTTAAACCATAACTGGCAAGCAGTAAACAAAAAAAACCAACTAACATTACAACTCCCGATTTTTCAAAAACCTTTCTATAAATAACCTCCTCGTAATCTATCTGACCACTACTACTTTTTGAATAGTATTTTGATTGATATAAAAATTAATGGCAGCCCCATATAATGGAAGATGGAAATTAGTAATCGAGGCCGTTCCAATAGCATAATTTTCAGTTTTGTTATCTTCAACAGTTTTTGAAATAGCATTTAAAGTGTTATTATTAAATTCAAGTACTGTTTCATTGGATAAGAGTTTACCTTTATCAAGTAAATCATTAACCAAAACTGCAGTTAAACCACCAATATAAAAATCAATAATCTGGATTTCATTTTTATGAAAAAGACCAATCAATTCGTCTAATACAGTAGCTCTGCAAAAACTCAAAAATTGACTGTCTTGAGTATTATAACTGGTATAATGTATTGATTTATAATCTAAATTTTTTAACCATTCAGTATCAGCCTCATTTTTTAAGTCAATCTTTTTATTCAATATTCCTTTGCCATCCAACAAAAGAATCGACGGATTTCCGGTATCCAGTTTAGCTTTTAAGCTTTCAATATCAGAAAAAACCAAATTTTCAACAATATCTAACTGCGACTTGTTTTTCTTTACTTTCAAAAGAAAATAAGAATCACCTTCACCAGTCCTAAAGACTCCGATTAGATTAAGGGCCTTAAAATTTACTATTTTATGAAATAAAAAATTCATTAATAAACAACTGTCGGTTTAATAAAAATATGAAGTTTCGAAGTACTTTTTGCCTTTTTTCTGCTACTGAAAAACCATTTAATTATAGGTATTCTTGATATCAAGGGAACACCTGAACCTGAATTCTCTCTTTCCAATTCATCTAATCCACCTAGCAATATCATTTCATTATTTTTAACTCTCACCAAAGATTCAAATTTTTGTGTGGCCTTACCCGGCGGTGCTGTAGCCCCTGCTCTGGCTAGGAAAGAACTTTTTTCAACAACTATATTAAGAGTAACATTTTCGTCAGTAGAAACAAATGGTTTTATAGATAGACTTAAATTAGCATCAGTAGATTTCCAAGATCCTGACTGCAAAATATTATTATTTATCCCACTATTAATTAACTGATTAGTTTGCTCAAAATAGTAACTAGTTTCCCCAATTGCTAATTTGGCCTCGTGACCACTAATCGTGGCTATTTTCGGAGTTGACTCAATTTTAATAATAGAATTATTCTCAAGTGCTTGTAGATTCAAATAGAAAGCTTCAGTTACTTTTCCCAATTTAATTAATCCGAGTCCATTAAATGCATCTATCAAATTGTTCACTGAACCACCATTTAGATTAACATCAGTTGTAGGGAATAGAACTCCGCTGGTTTGTTTAATATTGCTTTTATCAATACCAGCCTTAATACCGGTTTGAATATCATATGATTTATTATACTGTACGATAATAACTTCTATTTGAACTAAGGGAACTACTTTATCAATTTGTTTAATATAGACACGCAATTCATCAATCAAAGACTTGGCACCAGAAACAACTAAACCATTCAATTCAACAAATTCCTTAATTTCCAATTTTTCAGTAAAAACTCTTGGCAATGAAGTCAAAACAGATTCAATAGAACGATTTTCAAGCTGAATGATTTCTGTTGCCCTTAGCCCTTCTGTTACCTGTTCCCCTATTAAGTAATAGTCATTCTGCTTTTTGAATGCATATTTTTTGCCTTTAAAAATATTTGCCAATAAATCATCGAAAGTTAGATTATCAACTTGCAATGATGTCTTTTCATTTTCAGGCTTATTATAGAAAAAATAATTGATTTTTAATTTTTCTGCAGCCTCTTCAATTAAATCGGTGGCATCAGCAACATTGGCTTTAACATCTAAAAATCCATTCTTATTAACATCCACCTGAAAAAATCCGGGAGCATCAGCGGCTAATTTTTGAGGTTTATTTTTAACGGTATTGTTTTTTTCCGTGGCAGTTGAAACTGAGTTCTGACTACTCCTTTCTAAAAGATAAAACCCATTATCGTCTTTAGTAGCAGTAAGACTATTTGATTTAGCCATCATCTCGATAACCTGATCAAAGGGACGGTTTAGAATGTAGGAGGATACTTTTTGAGTTTTAATGTCAGGGGCCATAATGATATTTTTCCCCGACTTGTCAATTATAGCCTGAACTACATTAGGCAAAGAATCATTCTCAAGTTTAACGGAAAGAAAATCATTTAAATTGTTATAGGTGACATCAATTATTTTGAGCTCTTTTTTAGGAATGACTTTAATCTCCATTCTCTTTTTGAAGATGATAATATTATTAACAAAATCAACATCAAGATCATATTTCTGAACCAAAAAAGTAAAAACATCCTTTACGGTTACATCGAAAAATTATTAACAACAGGTTGATTTAAATCTGTATCAACACTAACGTTCAACTGATGTTCTTGAGCTATCGAGTTGATAAAATCATATAATGTTAAACCGGAAACATCTGTTTTCATTACATCATTCAGTCCTTTTTTAATCTTCGAAAAATCTTCGAACTTCTTATTAATCTCCGTATAATCTTGTTGACCAAACGAAAGGTTAATAACAAAAAATCCAATAACAGTATATATAATTTTGTTTATCATTATCAAGCATTGATTAAAATTGAATAAATTTCCTCCAGTGCAGTTTCACCGCTTGAAAGTATATCAAAAGCCCTATCTGGTAGAGACTTATGATTAGCCTTATCACTGAATATAGTATTTACTTCATTATTTTTATGTGGTTTGCTGTTTTAAAATCTACGTTTAATATCTCGTATATTGCTTTTCTACCACTATAACCGGTATGATAACATTTATTACATCCAATAGCTTTATACAATTTATCAATTTTGTAAGGTATTTGAAAACTACTGGGAAAGTCTTCTGCAGTAAAGTCAATGGGTAGTTTACAATGGGAACAAAGTTTTCTGATTAAGCGTTGTGCTACTGAAATATTTAACGTTTCAGCAATTAAATATGGTGGTATACCCATATCAATTAATCTGGCAACAGTTCCTACTGCCGAATTGGTATGTATGGTAGATAAAACCAAGTGACCGGTTAACGAAGCTCTTATTGCCATCATAGCGGTCTCAGAATCCCTGATTTCTCCAAGCATAATGATGTCTGGGTCTTGACGAAGAAAAGATCGTAAAGTTGAAGCAAATGTTAATCCAATGTCTTCTTTAAGCTGAACCTGATTTATTCCTTTAAGAGTATACTCTATTGGATCTTCAACAGTAACTATATTGCGGACTGTATCATTTAATAATTTCAAAGTAGCATACAGAGTGGTAGTTTTACCTGAACCGGTTGGACCACTAATTAAAATGATTCCATTAGGCTTTTTAATAGCTTCAAGATAATAGTGCAACTCATCACCATCCAAACCTAGTGTATTCAAATCAATATTAGAAGCATCATTGCCTAACAAACGCATCACAATCTTTTCTCCAAAGAGTGTCGGTAAAATAGAAACCCTTATATCATAGGAATCATTGGTAATCCTACCATCTTGAGGCAATCTTTTCTCAGTAATATTAAGCTTTGCTTTAATTTTTACTTTATTGACTAACTCTAAATAATTTTCTTTATCTATTTTATAGCGTTCAATAAGCTGACCGTCAATCCTAAATCTGATTCTGGCATCCAACTCATATATTTCAAAATGAATATCACTACTTTTTAGTGACTTTGCTTCGTAAAGCAAATTTTCTAAAAAATCTCCTTTATCTATATTTAAAGATTGTGAAGCATTACTACCTCTATCTTTTCTGTAATATAACGAGAGTGCTTTTTCGATTTCATTACTTTCAAAAGGTAAAAAAAATACATCTTTTCCCAAAAGCAACTCCAACTCTTCTATAGAATCTTTAGTGTTATAAGTAGTATCTACAAAAAAAGTTATGCTGTTCTCATCAGCATTTTTAGGCACAATCTTATAATGATTAGCTAAATCACTCGAAATAATATGTTGATTTTCGGGAGTAATATTGATTTCTTGCATGGTCTTATATTATGGTCATTTTAGTATAATTAAGCAAAAAATCTTTTAGTAAAAATAACAGTAATAGCAAAGCTGAAAACCCAGCTAAGGGGATTGTTTTTTCTTTCATTCCTTTTTGAAACAATAGGTACAATACAATCGAAAAAATCATGGAGAGTATAAAAAAAAGAATGTAATTAAAATTTAAAAACAAGGGAGTAATACTAATGAAAAATAACAAATCTCCTAAACCGAAATAATGGGAAAAGGGGTTTAATAGCTTTCTGTTTTTTAAGCTCATATACAATACTAAAACTGCTATTATTACTATAAAAAACAACATATTGGTTATATATATAGAACTCATCAATCCGGATTTTTTATTAAATAGGAAAACAGAAAACAAAAAAATCAATACAGGCAATACTACATGTATCTTCCTGAACTTCAAATCCTGAAATAGCACTATAATTAAGCTCAATAGCAATCCTGTAATAATAAAATCCAATCTACTCCTTTGTTACTTCCGTTAATATTTTCTTATTGTCAATTTCCCATGTATTAAAGGCACCATCACTATCTAAATCAGAAACAGAAGTGGCTCTGGCCAAAAAAGAATCGTTGGTAGCATCTATAACCTCCACTTTATAAACAGCTTGTCCTCCTTGATCCACAGTCAACTCTTGTTCAAAACCTAACTCCTCAAGATTATTGCTGTATTTTGAATACCGGTAAAAATGGCTTTTTTCCAGCCCGTAAACTTGATTCAGCATAGCCTGAGCTTCTATGGCTTTAGCCTGACTGATAACCGCAGTTTGATTGGGTAAAACCATTAAAAGAATAATTCCAATTATGCACAGTACAATTAATATTTCAGTCATAGAGTAGGCTTTAACCATAGTTCCTTTAATTTTTTTAACCATTTTAATTCCTGACTTTTTCATCTTCTATTATAATTTAAGGATAAAATTTATTGCTTATTTAGCATCTGAATTCGCAATTCAGTGTTATTAATAATTTGACTTCTAATTAAAGGTTTTTTTTTAATTATACAAGGTATTTCCTAAATTAATACTATTCCTTTAATTTTTGATAATCTTACTTAAATCGAACATTGGAGCATACATCGATATCATTATAACTCCGACTATAACTCCAATAAAGATAATAATCATTGGCTCCAAAATCACACCAATCATTTTAGTTTGATGATTTATTTCTTCGTTGTATTGTTCTGTTAGTCTTTCAAACATAACATCTAATTGATTTACTTGCTCTGCTACCTCAATCATTGAAACCATTTTATTTTCGTATACGCTGTGTTTTTTCAGACTGTCACTTAAAGAAATCCCCTTGGTTACATCACCTTTAATGCTTTCGATTGATTTTTCAATAGGATAAAAACCTATCATTTTTGAAGTTAATGATAAGGAGGTAATTAACGACGTTTTAGACGTAGTTAATAAATTCATAGATTGGCAAAACCGGGAAATATATATTTTCTTGATTAAATCACCAAAATAAGGTATCCTCAAAACAATTTTTGAGGTAATGTCCCTATAAGAATCTTTTTCTTTGAAGAGATAATGAAAAACAACTAATCCAGTTATTAATAAAAATAAAAACAGAAATAATGCTCCTGAATGATTTGATATTTTGATAATCATTTGAGTGCTTTTGGGTAGCTCGCTTCCAAATTGTTTAAAAACAGAACTGAACATTGGCACTACTTTATTCAACATAAAATAGAGTACGGAAATAGTAACCAACATTACTATACAAGGATAGGTTAAGACTGAGATGACTTGGCGGCGCATTTGAATTTTTCTATTGAAAAATTTCTGCAATTCATTTAATACTTCTTCTAATTTTCGAGTTTCTTCACCAATTTGAATGCTGTAATATTCATATGGTGAAAATTGATTGGTACTGATCATAGCTTCACAAATGCTTTTACCCAAAACCACTTTTTCTTTAATATCAATAATGATGCTTTGCTCAAGTTTAGATTTGGCCTGGTGGCTTAAGATTTCCAGTGCTTTTTTAAAATCAACTCCTGATTTTAATAACATCCCCAATTCTCGATAAAACACTTCTTTCTTCTTGTCCGATAACTTTTTAGTACCGGTTAAAGATTTTAATTCAAAGTTAAATTCTGTTTTATTTGCCGAGATATTCTTATAGTTACTTAAATCAATACTCATCCTATTTATAGTTTTTCATTAATTCATTAGAATATACTTTTTTAAAAAACTTCAGATTCATCAGCTGTTGATTGACATTCAATTCCAAAGAAAGACGCTGAAAAACGATGCGGTTATTTTTGTTTTTAACTGTATCTATGATAAAATGTGTCAATGGAATTCTAAAAGTGTCTTGAAAACCATCTTTACTTCTTATGGTGTATTCATCAACACGCAGGTATTTTACATTAGCTCCCGCATAAGTATTAAAGACAATATTCTCATCATCCCTTGACATTTTCTCACTGTCAAAGATATCCTTATTTAAAGCATAAGTTAATCGGTTCATATCGGCAACAAATTGATTTTGATTCTTAAAATCGAGCATTCTTTCGGATAATATGCTAAAAACAATAAAAACCAAACCAATCACTATAGCCGTAATGACCATGCTAAATGCTGCCTCTAATACAGAAAAGGCTCTCGCTGTTGCAGTCAATTTATTTTTCATTTTGTTGCTGAACAAAAAAATCATTCTTAATAAACACTCCGGAACTGTCTTTATAGTTAATACTGAATTCCTGCAAATTACTGTTAACCCATTCCTGATGGATAACTAAATTATCATTTGACATTTTTTCAATCGTATCGGGATTAACCTGAACCATATAATATATTTCTGCCAACCTGTTCCTAGAACCGTAAAATTTAGGAGAAGTTTTAGGAGTAAATACCGCTGCATAAACCAATACTGCCACATAAAGACATATAGCAATAATGCATAAAGCAATTACTGATTCCAAAATAGAATTAGCCGATAGTCTACAATACTTTCTTAAATATGCCATACGGTTCATTCTTGTTTTTAAATAGTGGTATGGAGATAAAATAGTTAGGTCTTTTTGTAACATCTATTTCTCCATTTATAATGCAGTTCTCATAATTTCCCGAGGAAGTTCGGCTAAAAATTTTATTAGTATATACCGAACCGTAAACACTACCGTATACCATCAATTTTCCGGTACAGTAAACATCACCTACTATTTTTGTATCTTCTTTTAGTACTATACTGTTATCATCAATATTATTCAATCGTGTACCAAATAACACCACAGCGCCATAAATAGAACAGTTTTTATTAATCGTCATCTCACTCTTTTCATTGGAAGTATTATAAATAGCCATTACCGATGGATAATTAAGTATAACGTCATCTTCTATCACAATCTTTTTAGTGGCAATAGCCTGAATATTCCCCTTGAAACCTTTGCTTATTTTAATTATTGGAGCCTTTATAATTACATCTTCTAATACATCATTAGCACTAATGGTAATTGAATCTTTAGCATATAAAATAAAATTCCCTTTAATAATTACATTTTCAAGTAGCGGTGAGTTCAACTCCACCTCAATAGTCTTACTTAAAAAGGAATTAAAATAAATAGAGTCCCTACTCTTTTCTATATCTTTTAAAAAAAAGCCTGCCGATTTTTTTCTTCAAATACTTTTTTAAAATCAGGACTTATCTCCGGTAAAACACTGGTGGACAAACCTATCCTTCCTATGGACTTCAAATTGCTCTGAGCACTAGTAATGTATTTTTCATCAATAAATTTACTAGGCAATAGTTTATCTCCAATTAAAGTTACATTACCAGAATAAGACAAATCATTAGAAAAATTGCTCAAATATAAGGCTGTTGTATTGGTGGCATAATGCCCTACAAAATGAGCAGATGCAATGGTGTCATTTTTTAAAATGCTGCTTACAACAATTACATTAAGCAACCCATGTGATTTCATCTGGTAGTTGGAGACAATTCCGTTCTCTTTGTTAACCATTGTATTTTCTTCATCTCCTTGGGTAAGTGCATAGTTCAAAATTGATTCATTTTGAACATACATATCCTCTCTAGTGTTATAGAAGGTATTGAGCATTGTATATAAACTAGAAAAATACAATAAGGCTCCGCATAATATTGAAACCAGTAAACAAACATAAACAGCATAGAGTAAACTATTTGCCTTTACCATTTGACTTCTCCTTTTTAGAAAATAATCTCTTAAAGAAATTATCTTTTTTAGCTTTAGGCTCCGGATTATTATTTGAGGAATTCATTTTATTATTTCCTCTTGTATCGTTTTCTTTATTGGAAGTAGCTTTAGTTTTGTCGGCTTTTCGTTTTTCTTTCTCTAATTGCTTATCCTTTTTCTTTTCATCGCGCTTTATTTTTCTTTTAGCCTTATTTTCTTTTATTTTAGCTTCTCTGGCCAAATCCACTTGACTTGGTATTACTTTCTCGCCGTTATTAAAAGTAACGGTGTCTTTTGAAATAAAATTTATCCACACTCCCTGCTTTTTACCTCTACTGTAACGTCCTTTTTCGATCAATTCTCCTCTATCACTATAATGAAAATTCATTCCCTTTCTTCGACCATCATTCCAATACTGACTAGTAGCTAAGAATCCATTTGTATGCCAAGTTTTCCATAGACCAACTTTTAGCCCATTTTTGAATGTGCCTGATTCTGCTAACTGATTATTTAAATAAAATTTATCAAAAGTTTCATCAAGCAGTTCCCCAGCAATACCATTTTCTGAATTGTGAATAGCGCCGCCCTTAAACCAATAATAGACCCTGTCTGACATCACATCAGGCTTATTATCAGTTACATAAAACTCATATTTAAAATTACTATCCGTAATTCTTTTTTTAAGCCTAGGCTCTTGAAAAGAAAAAAATGATAAAACAACAACAGTCCCTATAACCAAATTTACAACTGAATCTCTCAAAATTCTATTATTTTAAAACTTATGCAATATAAGACTTTTAGGAAAAAAATAAAAATAAAGAAACGGGGCAATAAAATAATATTTACCTTTGAAAATAATACGATTTCTGTCCAAATAGCAACATAATTTGCTATTTTTAAAAGCGTCAAGTTCATTGTATTTATTGATAGTACAGCGAAAAAGATTACCCTCCTTTTGGAAGTCTAGTTCCTAAACGCCACGGTGGCATTGATGACTATCGTTATGGGTTCCAAGGACAGGAGAAAGATGATGAGATTAAGGGAGAAGGAAATTCTTTGAATTATGATTTTAGAATGCATGACCCGAGAATAGGGAGGTTTTTTGCGATTGATCCTTTAACTGCAAAATATCCTTGGAATAGTCCCTATGCATTTAGTGAAAATAGGGTTATTGATCGGGTTGAGCTAGAAGGTTTAGAAGCCGCTAAAGTTACAATAAGTGGAAGAGCAACATTTCTCATCGTATCAGTGGCTATTGGTGTTTCTGTTGTTGTAGCTCCTAATGGAATTTCGTTATTCGTAACTCCTGAAGGTGGAGTTGGTGCGGGGGTATCAATTGGCGCGGGATTGTCTGTTAGTTTATTTCCTAATGTTACAAACTCAGAACAATTAGGAGGCTGGGGAGTTAGTTTGGGAGGATCAGCAATGGGCAACGGTGGTGATTTAGAAATTTCATTACAACAAGACAAAAACGGGCATGTCAATGATACTAAAATGGGAGCTGGAGGTGCTATTCCAAAAGTAGGAGGTGGTGCCGGTATTGAGTTTCATGCTACCGTTGGCTATTCTTTTCTAATCGGAACTGTTACTTGGGAAGAACTAGGTGATACAATTGAAGATTGGGCAGAAGAAGCAGGTATTCCTGTTAAAGATTTAAAGAAAGCAATTGACGCTGCTAAAAATTACTACACTATGCAAGTTGAACAAGAAAAATCTAACTCAAATACTCCGGATAAAAAAGAAACTAAAAAAGTGGAAACTAATAAAGCCGAAAAGAAAAAGACGGAGACTAAAAAAACTGAAAATAAAAAAGCTGAGGCAAAAAAACCTGAAGCTAAAAAACCTGAAAAGAAAAAGACAGAAAAGAAAAAGTCGTAATAACTTAATTAAAAATTGAACATGAAAATATATGTATCTATTATAGTTATAATCTTTATCATTTCAATAGGAATAAATTTTTTTGTTAATCTTTTATACTTGGATTTAAACAGAAAAGGTTTAATTATCACTTACAAGAGAGTTTCTTTAAAAATTTTAAATTCAGGTTTACAAAATGTGATTAATGTTGAGGACAAAAAATCTATTTTAAAATGTAAAAAATATTATGTGCTATACTTAACATTATTTTATATTAATCTATTTTTAATATTTATTCTGATTATATATGATTTAACGTTTTAAAAAGGTGTTTACATCACTTAAAAATAGACCTACAAGAAAGACTATTCGTTAAGAATAGTTTTTCTTTGTTTTTTTATTCTATTATAAAAAATGAAAAATGAAAACCCCCAAGCCATTAATTCCTTTATTCAAACAGTTTATTAAAGAATCCGAATCGGGCAAACGATTAAAAAAGAATGGGGAACGCATAGCCAAAAGCTCCATAGATAATTATATATATGTACTTAAAAATCTCATATTATTTTCAGAAGAAACCAACACAGAACTCAGAGTTTGCGATATCTTAAAACTCACAAAGAAAGAATTGCTTTCTGAAAAAAATTATTGGAAAAAATTTTACAAGAACTTTACGGACTTTCTATATAAAAAGGGGTGTTTTGACAACTACGTTGGGGCAACTATCAAAGTGATACGGGTATTTTTTAATTACTTAAAACTGGAGAAAGATATTTATGCCGGTGACTTTCATAAACAATTTTATGTCAGGAAAGAAGAAATTGACATCCTAGTATTATCTCCCGAGCAATTAAAATTTCTAATTCACGATAAGGAATTTGAAACCAAATTAACACCAAGCCTAAAAAGAGTGAAAGATATATTTGTTTTTGGATGTACCACGGGTTTACGTTATTCAGATATTTTTTTACTCACCAATAAAAATTTTGAGCAATCAGGCGATGATTGGTATTTAAAATTAAAATCAAAAAAAACCAAAACGAGTAGTTCAATCAAACTGGCTAACTATGCTATTTTAATTTTTCAAAAATACCAGTCCAAAAATAGTAAGACGGCACTTTTTGCACCAATAACACTTTTCAATTTTAACAAAAGCCTAAAGCGTATAGGTGAATTAGCCGAGTTTACAGCTCCAATAGAAATATCCCGTGAGAAACAAGGGATAACCAAACGAATAGCAAGTAGCAAAGAAAGCAAGGACCGTTTTTGTGATAAAATGAGTTCGCATATGATGCGAAGAACCGCCATTACTACACTACTAATTCTTGGTATGCCTGAACACTTAGTACGTAAAATTAGTGGGCATAGTCATGCCAGCAGTTCCTTTAATCGCTATGTTCACTATGCCCAAGTATATATTGATAAGGAGATAGAAAAAGTGCATAGTAAGCTGGAGAGATATTAGATTACTGTAAGTAATAATTATATGTAAATGATTATCGAGTAGTTTAAGCTAAAAATTTTGTACTATAAGTCCCCTCAGATTTCCAGCATTTATAGTTGTGAGTGTTTTTAACAAGCAAAGATGAAAAATAATCGACAACTTTTTCTTAGTACTTTTCTATATAATTTTCCCTAAATGTATTGAAATCATTCGAAGTGATGGCTTTGAAATTAACACAAACAATTACACTTTGATATAAAGTTTCTGATGGTCAATCAATTTTTTTTACTCCATAGTTTAATTCCCAACAAATAATACTCAATTTTATCTAGCTCCCCGTTATCGTTATAATATCTGATTATTCCTTTCCGCCTGCCATGCCTATACTTTCCTTCTTCAATTATACTTCCATTTTCATTTTTTATAAAGTATTTTCCGTTAAAAAAATCATTGTCTATCGTATAGTATTTTATTATTTTACCTTTCTCATATATAATATCAAACTGTTTAGGGTAAATAATATGTCTTTTTAAACCATTTGAGTCATTAAGAATATATAATGGTTGAGTTTTATCCGAATCAAAATTTTCATAATCAATATACCTTACCTCACCATTTTTAAAAAGGTTAATGTTGATTTTCGAAAAAAAACCCTTAGTGTAGTGGCTAATCCTTTTTACCTTGTTTGAAAGAGGATAATAAAGATAGATAAAGCCATTTAATTTAAAATCGTTAATTTCAAAATCATAGACTTTATTTTTATACCTATCTAGTTTAATCCATCTCCCATCTGGTATAATAATTTCAGATGAAAAGCCTGAATTTAAACTTAATTCAGGAAATGGCTCGCCTATTAAATAAAATTCCTCAAATTGTTTGTATGAATATTTACTTGATGCTACATTAAGTTCAAATTGATTCGATAAATCTCTTTTAAAAAATAATGAATCAATCTTCTTATCTATATCATCATCCGGATAACTCGGAAAAAATCTAATGTAACATCCTTCAAAATTCGAAAAATATAATTTTTCATCAAAATTAAAAAAATTATTATCGGAATAAGAAATTGAATCCAATGGCTTCGAATAATGCCCTTTGAATTGTAAATCATTATCATAAATACAAATGTTCCATTTTTGAGAAATTAAATTATTTGAAATTAATAATAGAATGTAAAAACAATTAATTTGTTTTGAATGAATCATCCGATAAAATAATTCTAATTTCAGCTCTTTGATTATTTTTATTTTCAGTATCATTTTCAGATTTTTTTTCAACTTCAGGAACTCCAATTGTTATCTTACTTTCATCAACCCCATAATCTTTTATTAACACTTGTTTGATAAAATTTGCTCGATCATTAGAAAGAATATTATTATTATCTACATTTAGCTCACCTTTAACTATGCTTCCATCAGAACTTCTACCTGTATATCTGCTTGGCACTCCACTTGAAACACCTACTATATTAAGTGTCGCTCCGGTTCCTTTTGAAATAGTTGCAGCTTTTTCGAGCTGTTCCTTTTCTATTGGTGTAAATGAGTCAATAATACTACAGTCAGTTTTAAATTGAACAACAAAAGGTTGAATAGCTATGTTAGTAACATATTTATTTGAAACCTTTTTGTCGGCCATTCCTTTAGCCATTGCTGAATTTAAAGCTTGAGAATCATCCGCAGGCATTTGATCAAATTTTTTAATTTTTTGATAATTATTTTGGAATACTCTCATTAATCGTTTTCTCCCTTCAAGACTAGTAAGGTTAGCACGAGCCGCATTGAACTCATTTTTACCTTCTGGTGTGCTAGTTTCATATTTAAAAATAGCTACTGTTTTATCGTCTACTCCTTCTTTTATCCTTTCAGAGGTAGGAACAAATATTACATATCTTCTTAATACTACCCCAGCATACATTTCGCGAATCATTATTCGCTCTTCAAGGCCATCTAAGTCAATTGCTTGAATTGGTGTATTACCCGCAAATTGATAAGGTGTGTACCATGGATAACCTTTAAATAGTGGGTCAGTAGATAAAAATTTACCTAACCTCGCATCATATATTCTAAATCCATAATCATATTGAACTCCTTCACCTTTTAATTCATCATCTTTTTCCTTACCATTAAACCCATAACGATAGTCATCAATGCCACCGTGGCGTTTAGGAACTAGACTTCCAAAAGGATAGTAATCATTGTAGGCAATAACATCAGCATTAAAGAATGGTATACTCGCATATGGCTTGTAAGGTATCTTCTTATCATTAATAACAACTAGTACATTTCCTAAATGGTTTTTAAGCTCATATCTTTTGTCTCCAACAAGGTTTTTATAATTTTTATAGGAGAATGGTCCGGTTGGATCAAAAATAGCATGATTATAATCCAAATAATTAGGAATACCATTACCATCTGTATCCATCGTGTATTCGGCTCCTGGGATAGGATAGTTAACATATCCCGGACCTCCTTCGATGATTTCCCATGTTTGATAGCCATCTCCATCATCATCTACATCCAAATAATTCGGGATACCATCAATAGCCACATATTGGTTTCCTGATGAATTAGTAATATCAGTATTTACGGCGTCAGCAGGATTACCATCACCATTTGGATCTGAATATTCATTAATGGTTAAAATACCATCACCATCATCATCTGTATCCAAATAGTTAGGGAGACTATCTATTATACCACTATTGGTATTTAGTGTTGGATAACTATCGGTATTTATAGCATCATAAGGAATATGATTTCCGTCAGGATCAGCACTTTCATAAAAAGTATATAAACCATCATTATCATCGTCATTATCTAGATAATTAGGATTACCATCAGTATCAGTATCCGTTGACAAAATACCTCCATCCGGTGCCGGACCTTCATATAAAGTGAATAAACCATCACCATCATCATCAGAATCAAGATAATTTGGAATACCATCAGGATTTGTTGCTGAAGCTGCATCGGTATTCAGTACTGTACCTGTATTAGGATTATGATCGCCGTCATTATTAGCTCCTTCATAAATGGTATTAATTCCATCACCGTCATCATCAGCATCCAAATGGTTAGGGCAACCGTCCCCATCTGTATCTATTTCAGCATAAGTTACTGAGGTAGGCGAGTCAAATACAACTTCATATATATCATAAAGTCCGTCTTCATCTTGATCTAACAAGCATGGACCATATTGTCTTACTGCTCCATTTTGGTTCATTATTGCATTTGAGGATGGGCTTCCAGTTGGGGATAATGGATTCGCATTATCATCAAAATTATAATTATCAACAATCAGATTATTAAAGTTATAATTAAAATAACAAACATCAAAATCATACATGGTACTGAAATTCCCTATTCTATTACTGCCTGTTGGTATAGTTATAGCTCCAACAGTGGGAGTATTGGATGGAACCCAATTTGAAGTCAAACTTTGATTTTGAGCTCCATTAATTTTAAGTACCCCAGATGTTGAAGAGAAGTTAGTAGTAAAGTCAAGTTCAAAATTACTCGGCACGTTAGCAACTGCAGTAGCTTCATAGGAGTTAAGTATAGTATTAGTTGGATCAATGCTGTTAATTATTCTTGAATATTTATTGATGGTAACTCTTGGTTTATAAGAATCCGCGGCATTTTTTCTAACCGAAAGTTTTACTTCTGTAGTAACATCATAAATTGGTTCAGGGACTACTTTTAGGTTTAATATAGATGTATTAGTATTTGCAAAATCAACTCTCAAAGTAGCAGAGTAAGCATTAAATCTCGTGTTAGTTGCACTATCATTTACTAGTACATCAACATTTGCGGCATTATTAGGAATAGTAAACTCGACTCCTCTGTAGGCTTTTCTTATTCTTACGGTAGGCTGATAACTTGAATTAAAACTAGTCAACGGAATAGAAGTGACAAATGAACTTACTCCTCCAACCATTTTGTTAAATACAAGATCACCAGCAGCTATAATAGTCCTAATTCCATAATAGACACCATTGGCAACAAAACCAACCGTTACTCCATTATATTTATTAATATCTCCTGTTATCGTATATTCAACCGATCCTGATTGATTCAGAGCAAAAATAGTATTAGATGGCGCCATTGAAGTAGAAGGGCACCCCGTTGGCCTTTGAACAGAAGTAGTATCCCCATTCTGTACTAGAGTAAAACAAGATGGAATTGGAGAAAGTGTACTAATATTAATTCCATTTACAGGAGCAGTAGCATTAAAAATTAATTTCGATAAATCAGTATAAATGGAACTTACTGGTATTGATAAATTGTTATTAATCGTAACACTAGTATTTAATGAAATGTTAGTTGGTAGTGGATTGGTAATCATGGCCGCATTAAAATTCCATGTAGCTGATTTATTTAACCCAAAGTTTAATGAATAATCTCTAACTACAGGGTCTCCAATACAAGATGACATTCTTGACATGCTATTTTCAGATGGTAATGGTGGAACCTGAATTTCGCACTTTTCTGCAACCGCATTTTCTCTATCATTTACCAAAGTAGATTTTCCATAATCTTTAATAGGCCCCTCATATAAAGGTACACTACTATACACTACGGTATTTTTTTCTTCTAGCCCTACTCGGCTACTACCATAAATATCGTGTTCTTTTAAAAATAAATTTAATCTACCTCGCTTATTTTTTAAATCATATACCCCAAGCACATTACCTTGAGCATCTCTACAATAGTATGTTGTATTACCGGATTCAGAAAAATTTTGATGTATAGATTTAGCTATTCTATTACCAAGACCATCATATTCAAAATCAACATAAGTATAAGAATCTCCTGAACCTTTTATAATCCCTTTAACCTTCCCATCAACTCTCCATTTTATGGTTAGCTGTTCTGATTTATCTTGGATTAACTGACCTATTTGATCATAAATATAATTTCCTGTATTATTATCATCAGGGTTATAAACATAGTCCGGATATATTAATTGGATTTGATGAATTTGATCTTCTAGGTCATTTTCAAATTCTGATTCATTAGCCGGAGAAGATTCATCATGAACCATAGTTAATTTATTATTGTTCGATTGATAATCATATTTTAAATCATCCATTACATCAATGGAACCATCATTATTTAATGCTTTCCTAAGAAGTGTTTTAATATTCCCATTCCTATCATAAGTATAATTGGATAAATAGCTATCCGTAAAACCACCTGAACCATTTTCTTTAGGTTTTATAGCATTAGAGGTCAATGAAACTATTCTATTAAGCTGATCATACGTATAATTATTTTTTTGAACTGAAAGAACCTCTTCTTCATTAATTCTAACACCAGTAGTCATTTGTTTAATATTACCATTAAATAAATTCCTGTTATTTCCTGGAATTGAATTGTCTCTACTAAACATTAAGGGAGCGTAACCAGCATCACCATTATCTCCTTCAATAGCTCTATAATCCGTAAATTGATCATTATCAAAATAACTTAGAGAATAACCGTAAGCATCTTTTGTTTTAGTTTCTCCCGACATATTGCCATCATTCCCCATATCATTATTAGGTGACATTATATTTTCTCCATTAACCGATTTTATCCAACCTTGTAAGGTATAACTATAGTCTTGTCCTTGGACTTTCTTATCCCCTATTTGGGTTCTTCCCAGTGGGCCGTGTGGATAGTATTTATACGCCGCATCTTCTTCCCAAACAACTCCATCAGGTGAGGTTTCAACATTGAGTAACCTATTATCCGCATCATAATTATATTTATGGATAAATTGGTCTATTTTATTTGGTTGAAAAGTCACCTTATTAACATTTCCACTGATTAAATCATAATCATAAACTACTCTTTTAAGATGCTTTTCACAGTCGTTGAGTTGTCCTGTTTCCTCATTAATTACACCTGTAGGGCTACAAGGTAAATTCTTTAAAGAAGTAATATAAGTAAGCAATTCTTTGACATTACCATGAACATCATAATTGTAAAAAATTGCATTGGTAAATTTATCAAGAACATCTAGTTGATCATAGTAAAAAATTCCTGTAACCCTGTTTCTGTTGTTATGAGCCGGAATAAAATCAGGTGATGTATTGGTTACAAATAAACTTGAAGCAAATATGCTGGGCGATTCCACTAGAGGATCTTCTGTATAAACCGTAATAGTTACTTCTCTTCTAATATTTGTGGTTCCTGAAAAGTCATTCACTGCATTTCCTCCGAATATTAACCTTCCTTCATCACTTATATTATAATCTCCAGGCTTAACAAATACTTCGCCTGCTTCAATTATTCGCCCTAAAAAATCATAAACCGAATAGCTGTATTTTTCTCTTCCTGTTTCTACATCTACAATCCGTTGGTTATCATTTTGAGAGGCTATAATCCTGCCTAAAGCGTCATATGCAAATCTTGTCATGCCACCATCAGGTGTATTCTGCCATACTAATTGGTTTAGCGAATTGTACTTATACTCAGTTTTAAATCCATGAGCAGGGGTTAACAAAGGGTTTTCAATAGCATTAGGATGATTTCTGAAATTATTAATTGAAGCGTTTAAACTAACACCTAAATTAGATACTCCCTCAGGTGCTACAGTTTGAATTAAATTTCCGGCTTGATCATAATAATATAAAGTGTGTTGATACTCTTGATCTCCATATGTCATTTTGAAATTTTCAACAGCATATTTAATAGCTTGTTCAATGTACTGTCTAATAAATTCTTTACGCAAATATTGTATATAGGCATTATAAGAATCCAACTGATATGTTGCTGTTACATTAGCCATTAATTCTTTACAAGGATCTTGAAGAGTAATCGCTGGAGAATAGGCAGGCATTGGACCTGGTGGACATCCATGAGGGCCAGCCATATATATAGTATTTACATAATCATTCCAATATACTCTCTCGGGGTCATCTTGATTTTCTAAACAATAGACCAAATAGTTGTTTATAACCTGGTTTATTTGGTTATAACCATAATGCAAATCGGTTTCTCCAAACTGCGCTATAGTCAGAAAGTTTGGATCATCAGCAGACTGAACATTTAAAGTACTCATGTAATAAACATAAGAATCAACTACATATTGTAAACTCAAATCACAAAATGCTTGTTGGGGCATTACAGTAATGGTAGGCAAATTATGCTCAGCTAAATACTTCGTATACTTTGTGTATTTTTCTTCACAAGCTACTGGAGCTACCGTTTGTGGGATGCATTCACAAGCGGCTGTATAAGGCGCATTTACAGGTGGAGCATCGCCTCTATTTATAGTTATTGGTGATTGATTAATAACTGGGTCACCTTTAAATGAAACAACTCCTTCAGCAGAAGCACTATTCCTGTTGCTTAAAGGATCATAATCGTTGCTTATAAAATTACAGAAACGACTACCAATCCACTCTCCCTGAGTATTAAACTTAGTATAATTAGATATTAGTATGTGATTAAGAACATGAGTAATACCAACATGGTCAACATAGCTTACATTTCCAAAAAATGTATCTGTCATATCAATATAATTAATATGGTCTACATCGGGCAAATGCAATTGAATAGTAATATTCGAAGTATTTGATGTATCCCCATTATTAAAATATAACATAGCTCCTCCTGTGGTATTATAATATAAACCATAGTTTATAAAAGGACCAACTGGAAGATTGTAATTTGTATTCTGCCAAGCAACAAGGTAATCTCTTAATGCCTGAAAATGAGACTCTAAATTGCATTGCTGAATAAATGTAGAAATGACAGCATTACTTTGTATTGGACCATAAGCAGTATATTGTGTCTGATTATTATAAGTAGCTATGGAATGATTTCCTGGCAATATTAAAAAATTCAGAACATCTCTAAGTCTATTCTCATATGCAACTTCTTCTTCTTGAGTTATTGGACATGATGTGAGATGTGGATTACCCTCAGAATCACATACATCACCAATACCATCATTATCCGCATCAGCTTGATCGGCATTCTTAATTGTTGGACAATTATCACAATTATCAAAAATACCATCTCCATCAGTATCTACTGTACCACAATTTCCATTATTACCATCACAGATATCTCCAATACCATTCCCATTATAATCCCATTCGCCACATGGAGAACAACATAGCAAATACAATGGTTTTTTAGTCTCACCAGGACAATATTGCCCTTGACAATTCGTTAAAGTTCCTCCTACTGTAATTGTTCCGTTATCAACGTTAAAAATACTCGTTATATAATTTCCGGCTTCATTGGTTGAATTTTGAGGTTCATAAATATAATTATCAACGGATAATGAAATCAAATCTTGTGGTATTATACCATTATCAATAAAGCTTTCTGTCCAAAATTGCAAAGCAAGCATACTGGTAGAATTCTTAAATATTTGAAATAAATAATGATCTGTCTGTTGAGTTCCGGTCCATGTAACATTATCAGAAGCAGTTGAGCCAAACATAGTTCTTAAAAAACTACTCATATAAAATGGGTCACTCGTTAAATCATAAGCGCTATCAAATAAATGATTTGTCTGTAATAAATGATTATAAAGTGCTTTAAAAGCATCTTGAAATTGTATTTTTTTATCATTACAGGCTGTTACTACTGGCGTAATAACTTCACCTGTTCCTGACTGTCCCTCAAGATGACAAGCACCAATTTTAGCAATCGTTTTTCCAGTTAATATAACATCTCTAAAAGTCCCTGAACCTTGTTGTATCCTGGCAATAATCTGGAAACCATAAATCGGTGGATTAGCCGATAAGTTAGAGGTAAGTACATCATAATACAATTGGCTACAAGCAATAATATGCCAATCATTACTGCTATTACCCATTGAATAATTATTCCAGCTTAAATTAGCTGAAGCAGGAAGTGTCAATACCAGTTGTGATGCAGAAGCAACATAGCTTGGCACTATAGGGGCAAAAGTAAAGTTTAAATCCGAACCATTTATAGTAACTCCCATAGTTGGGGTTAAAGTAGTTGGCATAGGAGTCCCTGTAAGTTCATGAAATAAATTTGCTGTCAATCCCTGCCCTATTTGATTCCAGCCTACTAAACTGGAAGATGTTGTCAAATTAACATCTTCAAAAAGACCACTTATAAACAAGTTTAAATCATTTATCAATGGACAATTTCCCGTTTGTAAATAATATTGATAATTATTAAGAGCTAACAACTGATTTAAAGAACCACCTAAATTTCCAGAATCATACCCAAAATCAATTGGAATGAACTTCTTAATCTTAGCACCATATGCCGCAGCTTGTGGCAAAGAACATAAAGGTATAGTTGTGGTTGAAGTTGGATTATTTGCAGCTATATAAGTATTGATTTCTTCATAGGTATTATTTCCGTTATATGCAGTATAATTATTGATTACATTCGTAATATTATCTGAACCACCTGTCCCTATACATCCGTTGAAACAACCATTTGATTTGGCATAAGCATTAATAAAAACATGCTTGATTTTTTGTTTTAAAGAAATGTATAAATTTTTATACGTATTCCATATTCTATTTTTAATGATTTCTTGGGCATTAGGTGACAAGCTTGTAAAACTTGAACTCGTTAAACTGACATCATTGAAATTACATACCTGAATTGCGTTACATCTAGCCATAATAACCGCAGCTTGGAACATTTTGGCGTAATTTAATGGGTCAGTAGCTAATCCGTTTTGGTTTAATAAATAGGTTTCGTATTGACTATTTAAAGCTTCAAGCATTATACTTTGTCTCCAAGCAAGTAGATTAGGGGTCTCTCCATTTATAATTTGAAAATAAGGGTCACCGCTATATATATTTGGATTGCTCATCATTGGGCTTGCTAAATCAAATAAGCCTGCTTGGTAAGCCTTCTGATATGTATCTAAATAATTCAAATAACCATCATACTCATCTGAATTTAAAAACCTTGTAACAGAACCCGTCTCAGTGGTTACACCAGCATTAACTGAAAATTGTTTTACAACTGTTTTTTTTATTAATTGACATAAATTGTTAGAATATTCTAAATAACAGTACTCTGGATGGTATTTAACAAGGGACTTTGCCCAAGACTCCTTCCATTTGCCAATGAAATCATCAAGTAATAGTAAATCCTGAGGATAAACGTAACCACCCGTTTGAACAACGGCGGTAGAAACTATTTGAGGTGTATATCCACTAGGGTTGGTACTCGTCACACCTGTATATTCAACTTCAATTTGTGATAAACTTCCGTCTGTATCGGTATACATAGGCATTGGATGTCTCCAATTAAAATCGTTTCCTGGGGTATTATTTACTTGTCCATTGTAAATAATTTGATTATCTTCATTAAAAACACTCAATAAAGTAGAACTTGCATTAGTACTATCACTATTTGCTGGATTATCGTTTATACTATTAACCATACCGGGTGTCATTCCATATTGACCACCTGGACTAACATCATTTTCTAATGATTTTTCATTTATTGAACAACTTGATGCAAAAGCACTTCCACAAATTTTATCACAAGTATTTCTCAATAAATTCCAATCATTAATCATACTAATCACTTGATGATCAACATCCGTTTGACTTATAAGTTGTCCAAAATTAATTGACTCATCTTCATTCTCATTCAAATTATAAACTTTTATACTACAATCAGATTCATTTTGAATAAATATGGTTGTATTAGTTTGAGGAACATTATAAATGTTTTTAATTTGTTTTAAAACATATTCACATTTACTCCCTATACTTTGTTCACATTCACTACAAGTAGTATTACAATCAATATTTAATTGAGGGCTAAAACCATCCGGGCTTATATAACATTCTTTTCCGATATCCTTATTAGTCAACATTTGCACATAATGATCCGCATAATTATTGAGAGTTTCTTTGTTGACTTTCAATTCTTTTACCAGTGAATAATTACCAGTATTTAGAAATAATGGTGAAGGAGTGAATCCTTGTGAATAATTAACTAAAGCACCAGTTCCTATACCATATGTTCCAATTACCATTGAATTGTGAGGGTGTAATAAATCATTATTACATTGATCTTTTAAACCAATCTGCAAATCATATACAAATGAATATTTCTGTGGGCACTTTTCTGGAATAAAAACATTCTTATTATAAATATTATATTTAAAAGTGTGGTCAATATTGTTGCCCGCTACACCTAATTGACTTGAAAGTGTTAAAATATCATTATAATTGAAAAAATTAGAGGATGTGCTTAGTTCATTATTATCTAATTCAGTATCTCCGTCATTTGCATCTGCTTTATTTAAAAGGTCTACAGTTATTTTTTTTAAACCCTCTTCTGATTCCTTTAACGGGATTAAACTTTCAGGGCTATTTCCTGCTAATGCTGTAGCTATAGTTCTACCCTGTGGATCAAGATAACTTACACTTACTTGACCATTTGGATCAACTGCAATATTCTTTTTATAATGAGATACATATCCTACTTGATAACCAAACAAACGGTTAAGCTCTTCCTGATGAGGAATAGAATAAAAATATTGCATTTCATGATTTGTAGACAATTGATGAGCTGGGCCAACGCCTCCTTTTCTGGATATTCTACCGGTGTTATCAGGAGTATATTCTATTTGACTAAATGGAAATTGGAAAGCATCAGGTATATAATTTCTAAAGGGGCTATCAAAAAAGTCATTGTTTTTTGAATAATATTTACTTGAACCACTATTGATATTCATTATACCGGCAGGCACTCCACATTCACCCTCTTTAGTATCCCAGTCAAAATCTAAATGGGAATATAACTCACCGTTAGAATTTTGATTTAAATTTTTAAAATAGCGAATGTAATCCTTTTTTATCGGCACTGGCAATACTTCTAAGGCAGCTCTCCCTTGTGTATCATATATAACTTCTCCGACTACTATATTTCCTTTATCAGTATTAACCTTGGTAACAGTCTGTCTGTTACGTAGAGATCCGTCAAAATAACTTACCACTTCCTTTTTCTTTCCATGCTCAGCATAGCTAGCCTGAAACTGCCAATTTTTTTGATTTTCGTGACCGTTAATAGAAATAAAACTATTCTCCCATGTTGAAATTTTTGTTTTATCATCCACTCCAGAACTCCAAGGTCCATAAAACACTTTGTCTACAGAATCACTATTATCTACAAATCGACCAACGCCCCTAACTCTATAAATAACATACCCTCTGGAATAAATCAGAGGAATTTGATAGTATGTTTTATCGGTTTGTACTCTTGTATTATTTAATTCAAAATCTCTTGAAGAAAAATCAATTAAATCAGCAGCTAAAACACTTCCGTCCTCAGCATAATTATCAACCCAAGTCCATTCTAATTCATATTGTAATGCACCTGTCAAACTTGGCCAATTAAAATTAAGGGCTAGAGGCATCCCATCAGAGTCGTAGGCAATTTGTGAGGTTATAGTGGGTTGTTGATTCGTTATTAAATAATATCTTTCAGTATTAAAACCCAACTCTATGGATACATTTTGATCTACTGTATCAGTTGTCGTGCCATTAGCAAGATTAGTTACTTGAACATTTTCTACTTTTAATCTGACACCATAACTGTTTACAAGTTCGTAAACTGACAAATCTGCAAAATTTGACGAATGGCCATATGGGTTATACTCAGCTGTCAACTCTTTTGAAAATGAATTTGCTGTATCATCATCCCCATTAGAAAGTAATGGAGTAATTAAAGCTGTCACGGTAACTTTAACCCATTGAAATGGTCCAATTTCATTGTCTATCTTTAATTTCGCATAAGCTTTTGGGACAATTGAAATATGATTAGGCATTGTATATTGAGGATCCCTTAAGTATCCTTCCATATGATTATTAATGTCAACATATGTCATTGTGACTTCAGGCGCAGTGTAGATATTTTTTTGACTAAAAACTGAAAAATTAGTACATAATAACAAAAAGACAAATACTATTTGCTTTTCTATTTTACTTGCAGAAAATAAAAAATAATTCATAAAAAAAGTCTTTTTTATAGTTAACACTAATGAAGTAACCTCCATAAAACTCATACTGGAAATAAAACTATTGAAGCTATATGATTTTTTCATATTCCTTATGATTTAAATAATTTGTAACCTGAAAATCGTTGAGACAACTTTATGTCACTCCCTTTGACAGTAAAATAATTATCTCTTTTTATTAGTAAATCGTCTTTTTTATTGTCTATTATCCGGTTTGAAAATGTTATTTCTAATCTTGGAGTAGTGTAGATTTTTTTCCCGTTTTTATCTTTAGTTTCCATTTTTTCTACATAATACAACAATTGCTTGGTAATGCTCAAATCAGATTTTTTAATATAAATAATTACTTTACTCAACATTACTTGCGAAATTTTCCCTGGCTTCAATTCACATATATAAAAGTCTTTATCATTTTTAATCGTTCTATTTTCAAATACTTTTAAATAAGCAGTAACTGATAGTGGAGACTCTTCAAAAGCAGCGTTAGCTGCATTCCGAATTTGTATAGCTTTCTCATCATTATTTATTTTCAATCCATAATTATCGTAGGCAATAAACTCGGTGTTTTTAATTTTAACATAACACACATTATTTTTCTTTAAAAAAACACCTTTATATTGCTCGTATATTTCCTTAGTACTATAATCACTGTATAATGTGTACTTTGTATTATAAGAGACCTGTTTCCGTTTTTTCAGTACATCTTCAGCGGTTCTAATCACCTCGTCAACTGAAAGTTTTTTTTGCTGCCCATAACTGTTTATACTAATAGATAAAAACAGAAGCCACAATATCATATTAATACTTTTCATTATTCTTTCCCTCCAACTTTTACATTACCACTTCGCGTCTCTTGAATGGTGAAAACTCCTTTTTCAGTTTCTTTTTTGATCCGGATCAATCCACCTTCCGGATCATACTCATAAAAGGTTGAATAGTTGTTTTCATCAAGTTCAGCCATCAAGCGCTGGGTCTTTTGATCATAAACAAAACTTTTCATATTCCCTTTAGTTGGCAGAACCCTAACATCATCAAAATAAGACATTACTTTTTCAAACCTTGACTCATTTTTAAGCTCTAGTATCATATCTCCAACTCGTATAGTTTCATCACCTGGCACAGTAATTTCACCTATAATTCTTTGCCAGCCATCTATAATATCACCTGTAGGTCTGAAAGTATAGATGTAGGGATTATCAAACAAATCATTAGAATTCTCGTGTTTAAATGAAACATTGATATAACTATTAACATAAGTTTTAAATTGTTTCTTTGGATTATCATTTGACTCTTCTTTTACCCATCCACTTACCAAATATTTTTCTCCTTTTAATAGTCCAAAAGAGGCACAATCAATACAGGGAGGATCACAGCCTTCACCGTCATTAATTATAGTCAATTTTCTGGCGTTGGCATGAACTACACACTGACCCAAATTATCTTTCGCATTATAAATAAAGGAATTGTAAGATGGCCCTGTGTCGCCTGAAACTTTGGCAGAGTATATAACTTCAACATAATCTCCCGGGTGCAAAACATGACCTGCTGATGAGAAATTAATCCTCATCCAGTTTGTTGAATTCCCAAAACTAGGCAACCATGGCGAGCTAGTCCCGCTTCCTGGTGGACAATTAGCTAAATTGTCCCGTAACATATTTATTACATCATTATTATAACTTACCACAGGTGGTTGAACAAAAGATGTATTAGTAGTAATAGTTGGTGGACCTGTTGTGTTAAAATAATTAATATAAGTATTACCATCTGATCCACGAGGTGTATGATCACTTTCAAATTGATCACCGGGTTGCGGTTTTAAATTTAATAAATCATAGAGAGTCATATTTTCTGAACCGTCATTAAAAACCAGCATTTTAAAGTCAATCTTATCACCATTTCGTACTTTCTGTATTATTGGCACTGGAGGTTCTGTTAAAGTAGCAGAATCATCACTTAACCAAGTCGTAAATTTTCTACATTTTACAAACATTTTATTACTTAAATGAAATAACGACTTAATGGTCATGTTTGCTTGTAAATAAGCATCACTAACTAAAGAGGTTCCATTAGAATTCTTGACGTAAGCTTGATTCACAATTTGGGTTTGAGCCATAAGACTATTCTTTGCCTGCACCTTAAACTCAATATACAAGGTTTTGTTTGCAAGGCAATTTCCTGATGGAAAATTAATATTTTCAACTTTTAGTTGGGTCGAAGTAGGTCCATTCGTTATTGTAACCAAAGGAGCAACTGCCCCCATATCAGGAATGTTCATAGTATTACCTGTCAAAATGGTAAAACTTGATTCATGAGGATTTGGATCAGTTGTGTATATGTACTTTATTGGACCTAAAAAACAAGTTTATTACTTAAATCATCCAATATTTTTACATTTGAAACACCTGTATTAGAAATATTTTTCACATTTATTCTATAACTAAAAACTTCGCCAGGAGAACCATCATTAACCGAACCAAAAAGGGCTGGTGTTCCTGAAGAATTTAGCACCTCACTTTCATCTGGATTATAGCGAATAATATACTTATTAGCTGTTAATTGTTGACTGCATGAAGCAACTGTTGAATATCCAGCTCCATTGGAAGAATTATGGGCAGTGTCAATAGTATCATAATAAAGATGACAATAAAAAGGCACCTGACCCGAAGGTGGACTAAGCAAATTATATCGATATGAAATATTGAAATTTAAGGTTAGTGGTTCGTTAGGAATAGTACAATTATAAGTCCATTTAACTTTTGTAGTGGCTAAAGGAGTTGAGGAAGGCGCATACGGTACATAATTACCTGATGAATTTAAATATTCAACTACAGGAGTAATACCACAGGCGGTTGGTGGTGAGTTCGTAATTGAATTTATAAGAAAACCAGAGGGCACATCAGCTATAAAAAATATCCTGTTATAATTACTTCCAGGCGTAATACTTACATTATAAGTTGCAGTCAAATAATTAGAAACATTGCAAACACTAGGACAAGGCAACGTGGGTGCTGTAACCGCAATATTTGATCCTCCTCCTCCGTTACAATCAGTACAATTAACACCCGATAATGACGTTGTAAACTCATGGCTTAGCGATTGATATGTTAAATTACTTCCACAATTGGAAGGTTTTTGACCAGTTGCGTATGTTATAGGCTTGAAAAATGGAGTGCTATTGCAGATATTACATGGGTATTTAACATAAACATAAAAGGTTAAAGGATACGACCAAATAGTCATAGGTAGTGGAGTACTAGGATTAGTAAATACATTCCAACTTATGGTTTGCGAATTTGGTGGACTTGAACCTGAAGGAGGTAATAATGCAATCGGATTATTGAAATCTAAATTCTGATTATATACACCAATTACCGTCGCACATGACGACAATTGCAAAAAAGCTTTAGCATTAGTATAATTAAGACAATTCCCGGGATTCGCAATTCGATACTTATACTTAACAACTGTACCAGCACAAATATTTGTAGTATTAGTCGGCTCAACCTGTGATAAATCTGTATCTAGTTTATCTGTATTGTTAATTGTCAGCAAAGGCGATTGATAAACTGCAGGACTTGGCGAACAAGTTCCGTCATAAGTACTTAAAGTAGCTATCAATGACTGAGCAGTAAAACATTCTCCAGTTGGCACATAAAAAGTAATATTAAAATTTAAGATACCACTAGTAGTGCTATTTATATTTGATATTGTAACAGTTCTGTTATAAATATTATTATTATCCTGACTAACGGAAGCCCCCGTAGGAAGTTGCGATGAAGAATAAATCAAACTTCCTGAATTAAATACAATCTTTTGATAACAACTTGAAGATGATGGTAAATTAATATTAAAGCTTAAAGCAAGGGAAGTTCCTCCAGTCAAGGTAGTTGGACTACTAATATTTGGACTACTTGTCAATAAAGCAATAGTATTAGATTGTCCATGAGCCAATAAAGTTACAAATAGGATCGTTATTGATAAAACTAGTTTTTTCATATCTATTGTTTCTTTTTAGTTGAGGAATTGATTGTCGTCTTAGCCTTTTCAAAAGACTTATTTCTTGTTCCTTCTGTATCAGCATCAATAGGACACCCATCAACTCTTCTTATAAATTGTACACTACGACCAGGGTAAACAGCAACACTATTGTTTCCTGTATGAGATTTTTTATCTGTTATATAAGCATTGTCTTTATCATAAACTCCTTGAGAAAAACCAAAATGAGGCTTTAGAGATGCCGATTGATTAAGTAAAATATTCATAGGATCATAATCTTCAAAACCATCAAATCCAATTTCTCTATACTTTGCATTTGAAACAACTGCCATAGGTAACGTATATCGATATCCATATTGGGCAGAAGAAAATCTTTTTAATGCATCCATATTTTCAAGTTCAACGCCATATGGACTGAACATTGTAACTTGGCTCGCAAAAGTCCAACCAGCCATGTCTATATACCAATCCTGACTTTTCAATTTATAAAATGGGCTGAATTTTTTGAAAAAACCTGTTTTACGTCTATTGGTAGTTTCAAAATTATTACGTCCCGTTAAGTATGCATAAGACTTAATTGCTCTCCAATCACCTTTAATATTATACAAATATGGGTTTACTGGAGTTTCAGGAATAGCGTTCAAAAAACCGTATTCATTAGGTAGATTATTTTCGCATTGTGATTTCCAATCATCACTATATTCAATAGCATTGGCATTGATTACCTTAACACTAGTCACATCATTACTGCTGTCATAACCAAATGAATCATTTCCTAATTGGGATCTTAAATTTCCGTTTATATCTAAAATAGGGTTCTTCATTAATGTGATTGATGCCATAGCTAACATTTGCTGATTTCTATTTCCAGAACGAATAATTTTAAAATGCAAATCGGAAGGCTGATTGGATGAATCTATAATTTCACCAGATTTATTCATTAGTCTAATATGATTGCTACTAATAGCATAAACCCAAAGTTTTGTATTTAATCCATTGTCATCAAAGAATAACTCATCACCTACTTTAAAAAACTTATTGATATTATTAGCAGGTACTAAAGGTGAATAACCATTAAGATAAAAATAAGAATCACCTGAAGTAATAGTTTCTGCTAATTTGCCTGATAAATCAATATTTTCAGAAGCCATTCCCATATTTTTATAGTACCAATAGGATGGGAAATTAAAACTATAGTACTTCTCATCAAATTCGTTTATAGTTTGAGTAAGCAACACTTGACCTGTTTTTGCATCCCAAGCAAGATTTTTGGTTGCAATTCGCGACCCTAAATCATAGGCAACTGTTTCAACCAAAACAGCTGTTTTATGAATTACTTTAGTAGTTGTAGCGGTTCTTAACTGTGATTCGTTATACGCCTCTCTCGGCAAAACAATAGGAACAAAAACAGGCCAGATACCTGCTAAGAATGAGGCTATATTAGCATCAAATCCATAGGATTGAGTTACCGTTCTACTTTCATTAAAATCATTAATCACATCATAATTAATTCCAAGTAGTGATTTTTCATTAATTTTCCCATGTTCATCTATAGTGGTGAACACACTACTTAATTTTCCAGTAGAATCAACGTTATAATTGTAATCTACCCTTGAAATTGGAGAATTTTGATTTTCTGCATACACTTTTTGCGATTTAACCTTTCCATCCATATCATTAGTCTCAATAGTAAAACCTTGTGAGGCTGTTAAATGACTTTGAGCATAAACACTTAACATTTGTAATAATGGACTTTTATAATCGTAGAGTCTTACATCATAATCTGTATAATCAACTATAGTAGGAAAATCTTTAGTGGTATAATGTTCCGTTACAACCTTTCCTGTTGCGTGTTTTTTTATGAATTTATTATCATCAAATTCATTTTTCTTATTTAAATTAGTAACGGTAACTCTTGAGTAAGTAACTTTTGGGCAAGGGAAAAAATTCTCACCAAAAGGTTTTTCTACATAATTAGTTTCCCTAGGAGCTCCTATTCTCTCTGCATAATTTTGATTGTCATTACCATAAAAAGGTTCTACAAAAGGATTTTCAGGTGAAGCATTAGGCTCAAATGTAGCGACACCACTTGACCCAACACCGTCTTCCAATGTATAGGTATATTCTTGTCCGTACATTTCTCCATAAATAGGATTGTCCTCATTATTCATGACATCCCAATTATCGCTTAATTCAATTTTCTTAACCCTTAAGCCTCCACCAAATTTTTTACCAATAGGATTTTCCAATCTAATCCATGATCTCGCTTTATCGAATTTATCAGCACAATGCTTTAATTCTAAAGCTCTATTTGGTCCCGTAAAAATTTCAGCCATCGAACCAATACTATACACTAGATTTTTAACAATTGATACAAATCCAGCGCTAACTTCATCTCCACCACCATAAACAAATCTATTCAAGTAAGTCCTTCCGTATCCCCAACCCGATTTTGCTATAGGGTTAACCTCATCACTGCCTGTAAATCCTCCATCTTTTCTTAAAAATTTTAGGGGGAGGGAAACAACGCCATCATTAACTTGCATGTCTTGGATTCTTTTTTGGTCAATTTCAAAATAACCGGAAACATAATCATAACTTGATGCATGCATACTAATTAAAAATTTGAAGTAAATAGGTTTATACATGTTTTCAGACAAGTAATTATCTTTAAATTGTTGAACAGTTATACTAGGATTGTTAGTTTGTACATAGATAAATCTATTATGTCCTCCACTAAGAGTGTATAATCGGTCACTATAACTACTTGGTGGCCCATCTGGCGTTGCTCCACCTGCTCCAATCACCTTAAACATCTGCATAGCCTTTCTGTTTTGAACATACTTATAATCGTCACTTTCTGTGGTAATTTTTATAGTTCCGCCGGAAGGTAGTTGAATACTTTTTAGTACCCACATAGCGGTATTTTGATCAGCGGTATTTTGGTCTTGTTCAACAAAAGGGAAGTCTGTAGTGGGCAAAAATGTCGAATTAGTCTTGTAGTTCCCCCAAATATCAAACGATTTAATACTGTAATCTGCATTTGATTCAATACTATCTTCATTATAATGAAAAACATATGGTGTAAACTTACCCATGTTTGAGGATCTATAGGTAAAATACAAGCTTTCTAAAGTTAATTTTCCTTGATCATTATCTGAGGACGGGATTTTTTTACATAATGAATAATTATAATTAAAATGAGCCGTTTTTATAGGTTGAACAGCAATTGGATTAGCGGCATTGGCAGCCTGAGCCTCATCAAGAGTAATATTTTTAGCTATTAATTCCGTCTTTGAATACAAACGTATTGTTTTTATACACTTCATTGATGCTGATCCGGCTCCACCATCCTGATTAATAACTCCCATCGCATCATGTCTGTCCTCTAAATCGATAAAAGCAACGTGTGTTTTGGTTTCAATTCTCTTAAGATAGGTTAGCTCTTTTTCTCCATATATATAATTACCTTTTTGATCTTTACCACTACATTTTAAACCTTCGTTAAAGGAAGCTTTAAATCGTTTAAATGGAACTCTCCATTTATAGTCAGATATATAATTTGGGTCACCTTTACTAGTATAGTCAAATTTAGTATAACTTCCTAAATCATCATCTGATGGACCATCGTTACTAATATCTTCATAATCGGTAGAAAGTACACTGGTCAGTAAAAAAGTATGGGCATATTCTGGAGTTGTTACTCTATTTTCATAACGGTCACTAAAAGCGCTAGAATTTTGTGACATAGAGGAGCTATAGCTTATTAAACCATTTTGAATATCATTGTCAGGTATTGATTGATTTTGCCCTGATACGTCAAAAGTTGCTTCAACTTTTTTTGTATTGTATACTGATTTACCAAAAACATAGGTTGATCCATTATTTTGTAATACCTTCATTCCAGCCGTATGGTAATCTTTTGCAAAAGTGTTTCTGAAAACAAATTTGCCATCAGCTTCTTTAGCTGTAATTTTTTGAATGGTTTGATTTCTTAAAAGTCTCCCTGAACGCTTTATTTTAGTGGTTACAGGGATACTATTCGGAGTGTAATTTGTTGCTGCTTGAGCCAAATTCACATTAGGTTTAAACATATATATAGGCAACACGCTTGGGTTTATTTCATCAAGGTCTAATTGCAGCCTTAAAGGTCTTTCCTCTCTAATACGTCCTGTGTATAAATTAATTTCATTGTCTACATCTAATTCTCCTACAAGTTTAAATGTTATAGGTTCGTATAAAGGGTTCTTGTTAATATCTTTATTGCTCTCAGAAAAAACAGGTAAGGCGAAATTATTATTTTTCCAAATACCTGTTTTACTATTTGTAGGGGCATCATTAAAATTAACACCTCCATGTATTAAATTCCCTCCGCCAAATTCAGCGCCAAAACTATTACTCGAACTAAAATCAGCTACATCATCATTATACAGGTAGCTAACTTGGGATCTAATAGGCCTAAACATACCTGAGACTCCCTGTCCTTCAATATTATAAATATCATACGTATAATTAGTTACCGGTAAAGCATTGGTGTTTTTTGAAATAACCTGCTCCTTTTCTCTATTAAAATCCAATACGCCTTCTCTTCTGTTTTTATATTGAGTATTTTCGTAACCAAATGCGGCAACATTTCTGTTTTTATAGGATTCATCAATACTTTGAACAGATCCATAGCCTGTGATTCTTACCTGACCTTCTAAACCAAAAATTTCACCTCCTAAAGTGGCATTAAACGTTTTATTATTATTATTGTATGCAATTCGTTTGCTAGGAGTGTAACTCTGATTATTAAATGAAAGACTGCCTCCCATTGAAGCACCACCTCCGGAATGTGTACCTGTATGATCTTTAGTATCATCATATTTGTCCGTTCCTTCTTTATAGGCTTTATCATTTTTCTGAACCGTACCTGTAGAAATAGACATACCCATATTCTCCAATCCTTTTCTACTATTCAATCCAGCCGAAAGCCCCAGAGAAGCAGTAGTATTTCCTGTTATTTTTGTTGACAATCCTATCGAAGGAGATAAAGTCGCTCCTTCTTCAACATTACCGGAAAGACTTACTCCTACTTCACCTATTCCACCCAATGAGTATGACACACCTATAGATGGCGTGAACGAAACACCATTATAATTATTATACTGAGCACCCAATCCGAGGCTAAAAGGTGTATCGTTACCAAAAAGAGCCGGAGATAAATTAAAATTACATCCAACGGTAACATTATCTTTCATATTATTTTTATAATTAACCAAATCCCCCCGAAAATCATCAGGCAATCCTCTAACCTGTCTTGTCACTTGTCCAACATTTAAATTCCAACCTAGTCCTACCCATGAGGCTTCTTGATCCATAGTAACCCCTGAGTCATAAGCAAGATTTATAGGATACCCTCCAACATCCATTATCGGTATGTTGTAATTAAAGTCTCCTGAGGTGAGACTAACCATATCTGAGGTAGATAGAGGTGTAAAAGAAGTGAATTCAGGCTGTTTAGGCCCACTTGTCAAGGCATACATCCTTATAGGCTGTGTCATTTCAATAAATAACATTAATACCAAATAGTATATAACACCTTTTGTAAACTTGCTGGTACGGATTGCTTTAAACATATAATTACAGTTTTAATATTGGATCTTTAAATCTAAACTTGAGAGTTCCGGTTTTGAATAATTTATCTTGATACACTAATTGTATATGATCATTGGGGTTAATACCAGAGAAAAACAACAACAATTTGTTTTTAGGAGCTATTTTAAATGTTCTTTCAAATAGGGCTCCTGTACACGCTATGGTGTCGTGTTTTGATGTTACAACAGTAAAATCATTTTGAATGCTAAATGATAGGTATTCCACTGATTTTTCATAATTCAAATTAGTATACTTTTCCTGAAGTAAATCTTCCTCATAATCCTGTTCAAAAGTAAATTCAATAACTCTTTCTCTTTTATTGACTTCATATATTGAATCAACTTTTATCAAATCCGAATTACCCATATTCTTGAGTAAATAATATTGTATAGGAACTTCGGTTGCTTCAAAATTAATTCCATCTGCTTTTTGCAAATGTCTTTTAGATTTCCAGCCTTGTTTTTCTAAATTGAAATACCGAAATCTAATATCAGAATCATCCAATTTACTTTCTTCATCATTCTTACAGGACAAGGCAAGCACACACAACACGAAACAAAGCGCTTTATTGAAAACCTTCATATCTTTTATTTAGATAGTCCAACAATAAAACGGTAACATCTTTATCCTTTTTTCCATACAAAAGTTGCTCCTTGCCATTAGAGCCAATAACTAAATCATAGTGCTTCAATTCAGCAAAGTCCTTGGTGTAGTTCGAAATTCTTTCCCATATCTTTTCGGAATTTGACTGACTGTAATTTGATTGAAATTCTTCTATAGCTTGCTTTTGATTGATTAATTGTTGCATTATTGCTGATCTTGAAGTATTGTCAGCAGCTTTATTAAGTAAAAATTGCAACGAGTCTAATTGGATTTTTTTGAATCGCAATTCTTTTTCTCCGGCTTCTTTAAGTTCTTTAGTCATCCTAAATCCTTCAAATAATTTATAATTATCCACATAAACAATCGAATTATTAGCATTTTTGAAATATAAAATGGTAAAACCGGAAATAAATAAAATAAACAATAAAAGTAGTAGTGGGAATTTTTTAAGCATATAGATTACAGGTTTTTAGGCAAATAGTTATTGTTAATTTTTTCATAAATCTAAAACTTTTTTTCTTACAAAAAAAATATAATTAGAAAAAAAACAATAAAAAAATGAAGTCTGCCGAAAACAAAGGGATAAGAACACAATAATAAAATTATAATCAAATTCTTTCAGTCAAAAAAATTAGTTCAAAGCTGATTTTAAAAAAAAGCAACTCAAATTATTAAAAATAAGAGCTAGGAATTATGATCTTGCTTTAGGAAAATGAAGAATAATAAATGAAGCATCTATGACTTATAATCATGCTAGCTAAAAAGCGTAATGTAATTTCTTATTGTAAATGAAATTGATAATACAACATAAATATATATTATACTTTTGTATTGCTTAAAACAAAGTGTTAGAACTGTTACCCTATAGTTGTACCTATAAAAATAAATCTTTGCTAAGCCTTGAAAATACTGATATAATCTAAAGAATAGCGGAGCCTCTTTCTACATAACCAATTTGCTCAATGAAAAAAAGAATATTTCGCAATTCTTTTAGCATTCTCCACTTTTTCAACCTTTACATAATTTAGAAAAACACGCTCCGTTTTATGGCCACTAATAGCCATTATATCTTGAATTGGCATTCCAGATTTATAGGCATTTGTACAAAATGATCTTCTGGCTGTGTGCGAGGAAACAAGTTTATATTTAGGGAATTCGTATTCTACTTCCTTTCCACCTTCAGTTCTTCTTATAATATGATTTTCAGTAATATTTGCTCTTTTACAGATTTTTTTAATGTTTTCATTAATAACCTTAAGATGTTGATATTTAGGTAAGCTCCCCTTATATTTATTGATGATATCATTGACGACAGAATTAAGGGGTATAATAACTGTACTTGAAGTTTTGATTTGCTTTATTTTAAAATATTTCACGTCAGCTTCTGTGAAAATTATTTGATTTGTCTTTTTAAGTAACGATAGTATATCAGAAATTCTCAATCCTGTATTACATCCAATTAAAAAAATATCTCTAACAATTTCTAAGACAGAATTTTGTAGATCTAAATCCATAATTCTCTTTAGTTCTTCCGTAGATAAATAAACATGATCTATCTCTTCTGCAAATTTGGAAAAATAGTTTTTCTTAAATTCTACATTACTATGTATCCCTTCATCAAAGGCATAACCCAATACTGTTTTAAGTTTTTGAATGATTGTACCAATATAGTTTTTAGAGTAATTTTTGGCGGTCAAATAACTTATATAATCATTGTAAAAATCCCTATTACAATCGTTAAATGAAAAACTTTTTAATTTTCTGTCTTCAATATATTCTTGGAGCCTTGATAATCCAGTTCTGTATGTTTTGATAGTACCTAATGTTAGATTTTTATTAGTGTATGGGCTATTGTTCATGGAATAATAATCTAAAAACCATTCATAGTATTCAATCAAATTTCTCTTGGTAAAATTCGTTTTTTCAGTGTAAATATTATTGCTCTTACCAAAGGCAACATACATTATCTTTTGTGCATGTATTTCAGATAATTCATCTTCGTTGATATACATAATAGATTTGTTGAATTTGAAAATAGCAGCGGATAAATTCAAATTAATATTCGCAGCATTCAATACTGATGACGGAAGTTTTAATCGTTCCTTTTTGGCATCCCATTCTTTAGGGTTAAGAATTGTAAATCCAGTTGAAGTTCTTAACCGAATGTTTCCATATGAATTTCTGTATTCAAAATTAATTGAATAGCTTTTAGTCCCTTTTCTAAGATAAAATCGTGTTTTCATTCCAGTCTTTTTTGATGTTGTTAAAGTTAAATTTTAACAAATTCATGTCAAAAATTTGTGCCCGTTTTTGTGTCCAGTTAGTGGTTTTTCAGTCCACTATTGTCCACATCAACAAAAAAATCATTACAAAAAAGTCTCGAAAAACGTCTTATAAGACGAAAAAGGCATAAAAAAACGACAGTTTATCAATCCCATCGTGGTCACATATGAATAAAAACAGCTGATAAATCAAGGCATTTTTATCAGCTGTTTTTTTATTTCCAAAGAATGCTAGGTTGAAAAACTACGTTAGCCCTTATCTTGATTACTCTTTTGGTTAACAAATTTATCAAGATTTTATTTTTTTATAAAGTATATTTCCAAAAAGCATTGTGCTAACTTTATTTTGTTAATTTTGTTTAATAAATTGAACAAAAACATGAACAATGTTAAAAATGTCTTTAGCATAAAAGACTTAGAAAATCTCACCGGAATCAAAGCGCACACCATACGTATTTGGGAAAAAAGGTATAACGTCTTGGAGCCTATGCGAACCGAAACTAATATTCGTCTGTATGATGTAACAAATCTTCAGAAACTTTTAAACATTACGCTACTTCATAACCATGGCTATAAAATTTCGAATATCTCAAAGCTTTCCAAAGAGCGTATTCCGGAATTAGTCAACGAAATCATCTCTGAGAAAAGCGTAAAACATCATGCCATAAGCTCCTTTAAAATGGCTATGATGAATTTTGATCAGACTTTATTTTTCTCGACATACAACCGATTGCTTTCAGAAAGGTCGTTTCGTGAAGTATTTTATGATGTCTTTATCCCTTTAATTCAAGAAGTCGGGATGCTGTGGCAAGCAGATACTATAACACCCGCTCATGAGCATTTTATTTCACATTTAATCAAACAAAAATTACTCACCAATACCGAAGAAGTACAATCAGTGTCTCCATCAAAAGAAGATAAAGTCTTTGTGCTTTATCTACCTATGAATGAAATTCATGAGTTGGGTTTGATGTTTTTGAATTATGAAATTCTGAACCATGGTTATAAAACTATTTATCTTGGTGAAAGTGTTCCGCTTGACAGTTTAAAAGATTTAAAAAAGTATTTCGACAACATTATATTTGTCTGCTATATGACTGTTGAACCTAACAAATCAGAGGTAAATGACTACATTAAAAAGGCAAAAAAAGAAATCTTAGAGGAATCTTCCAGTTTATGGGCCATTGGTAGAGCTACTGAATCTATTGAAAAAGAGCAATTGGATGAAAAATTTAGTATATTTAATTCCATCAAAGGGTTAGTCGATTTTTTATAATTGCGAAAAACATTTTTTATTGTTTAACTTTTTTGTATTTTTGTTAAACAATATGAAAAAACAAATCAAAATAATAGGTTCCGGATTTTCTTCATTAGCTGCTGCTTGCTATCTGGCACAACAAGGGCATGAAGTCACTATTTATGAAAAAAATGCTACCATAGGCGGAAGAGCACGTCAGCTCAAAAAAGACGGTTTTACTTTTGACATTGGTCCAACGTGGTATTGGATGCCCGATGTTTTTGAACGCTTCTTCGCTGATTTTGGTAAAAAACCATCCGATTATTATGAACTTATAAAACTGTCGCCTGCTTATCAGGTTTATTTTGGCATCAATGATTTTGTAACCATAGCCGATAACCTTCCCGAAATCATTATTGCTTTTGAAACCATTGAAAAAGGAAGTGGTCAAAAACTGGCTGCTTTTATGAAAGAAGCTCAAGGTAACTATGATATTGCCATCAAAGATTTGGTTTATCGCCCGGGAGTTTCCCCTTTAGAATTAGTCACTTTGGAAACCGCTAAAAAAGTAAATCAATTTTTTGGCAACATCTCCAAAGACATTCGCAAACGCTTTACCAATAGCAAACTAATCCAAATCCTGGAATTCCCCGTACTTTTCTTGGGAGCTAAACCTTCGGATACACCTTCCTTTTATAGCTTTATGAATTTTGCAGATTTTGGTTTAGGGACTTGGCATCCAAAAAACGGTATGTATAGTGTTATTTTGGCCATGGAAAAATTAGCCAAAGAACTTGGTGTGACTATAATTACCGAGGCCAATATCGAAAAAATTAATGTTGACAATGGCATAGTTACCAGTCTTACTGTGAATGGAGAAACTATAAAAGGTGATATCATTGTAAGCGGTGCCGATTACCATCACAGCGAGAGTTTACTAGACGAAAAGTACCGAGGCTATAAAGAAAGATACTGGGAGAATAGAACATTTGCTCCTTCTTCCCTCCTTTTCTATGTTGGTTTTGACAAAAAAATTGAACATGTAGAACATCATACTTTGTTTTTTGATGTTGATTTTGATGAACATGCCAAAGCCATTTATGATAACCCGGAATGGCCCGACGAACCATTGTTTTACGCCAGTTTTCCATCAAAAACGGATAAAAATTCCGCACCTGATGGTAAAGAGGCTGGAATATTTTTAATACCGTTAGCACCGGGTTTAGAGGACATACCGGAAGTTAGAGAAGAATATTTTGAAAAAATAATTACCCGATTTGAAAAACTGACTCAGCAATCAGTACGAGAATCAATTATCTTTAAAGAATCCTTTTGTGTAAACGATTTTATTAAAGAGTACAATTCATACAAAGGGAATGCCTATGGGTTAGCCAATACCTTGTTGCAAACCGCTTTCTTAAGACCAAAATTGAAAAGTAAAAAAGTTTCTAATCTCTATTTTACCGGACAATTAACTGTTCCCGGACCCGGTGTCCCACCAGCATTAATATCAGGAAAACTAGTAGCTGAACTCATTGCAAAAAATCTATAACTCATTGTTTTTATGAAATCAATTTTTGACACCGTATCGTTTGAATGCAGCCGAAATGTGACTAAATCATACAGCACCTCTTTCTCGGCAGCTGTAAAAATGCTGGCCCCAAGCATTCGTCAGGATATTTACAATATTTATGGATTTGTTCGCTTTGCCGATGAAATTGTAGATACCTTTCACGACTATAATAAAGAAGCTTTATTTGAAATGTTTGAAAAAGATTTAGCAAGCGCTTTGGAAAACAAAATCAGTTTAAATCCGATCTTAAACTCTTTTCAGCATACCGTTCATAAATACCATATTCCACAAACTATGATAGACGCCTTCATGAAAAGTATGCGATTGGATTTACATAAAACAAATTACCATTCGTTTGCCGAATATCAAGATTATATTTATGGCTCGGCAGATGTAGTAGGATTAATGTGTCTCAAAGTTTTTGTAAACGGAGACACAAAAAAGTTTGATGAATTAGAACAAGCTGCCATGCGATTAGGTTCTGCCTTTCAAAAAGTTAATTTTCTTCGTGATTTAAAAGCCGATTTTGAAGACTTAAATCGAAGTTATTTCCCCAATGCCGATTTATCCCGTTTGGATGAATGCTCAAAAAATGCCATTATCAAAGAAATTGAAGCTGATTTTGAAGCCGGTTTTCAGGGTATTGTAAAACTCCCTTTGGAAGCTAAATTTGGTGTCTATACTGCTTATGTGTACTACAAAAAACTTTTATCCAAATTAAAAAAGACACCTTCTATGGAAATAAAAAATACCCGAATCCGAGTTCCTGATTATGAAAAATTTGGTTTATTAGCCAAATGCTATGTTAATTATCGTTTGAATTTAATATAACCATCATGTACATCCATATCATAGTTTTTATCCTTACTTTTTGCATCATGGAATTCATGGCATGGTTCAGTCACAAATACGTAATGCACGGTTTCTTATGGCATTTGCATGCTGATCATCACAAAAAAGACCACGATTCATGGTTTGAGCGCAATGATGCTTTCTTTATTTTTTATGCCGTAATAAGTATTGGTTTCTTTTTGTTGTGGCAAAATAATATACTCCAAATAGGTTTAGCTATCGGACTTGGCATTTTTGCTTATGGTTTGGCGTATTTTACCGTTCATGACATTTTTATTCATCAGCGTTTTAAATTATTCCGTAATGCTAACAACCGTTACGCAAAGGCCGTTAGAAGGGCACATAAAATGCATCACAAGCATATAGGAAAAGAAGATGGCGAATGTTTTGGTATGTTAATTGTTCCGTTTAAATACTTTAAAAAATAAAAAAGTCCCGAGTAATTCGGGACTTTTTTCTAACTAACCTAATCAATTATTTTACAAATCCTTGTAATGGCTTCAATTGTTCCATATCAATATTGGAGCTTTTCAAAATGGATAGCATATTGATGATATTATTAGGATTCATATCATTGCCTAAAATACGAACCACAGCAAAACCGTTTTCTTTCTTTTTGGCAAACAACACAAACTCATCTATATCATTTTCATCACCTATATAACTTATGGAAGCTCCGTCTTTCCCGGAACCAATTTTCATTAGCTCCTGATAGGTTTTTCCTTTTAAAATATGAGTGACTTTTTGGCTTTCCTCTTCATATAATGCCTGATTGTTTTTATCCGATTTGAAAGCAATGATATTCATCTTATCAAAAGATGCTAATGCTGTTTTTTGTTCGGCGGTGAGTTTGGCTTTATCAGCATTCAAAATACTTGACGAAACGTCTAAAGCAATAAAATCTTTCTTTTCAGCATTATCAACAAAATACTTTTGAAGAGAAGGCTCGCTATTGCAACTTAACAAAAAGAGAGAGAGCAATGCGGCAGTTAAAACAGAGAGTTTCATATTTTATTTATTTAGAACCTTTAGACCCTTTTGAACCTTTTGAAGCATTTTTTAAATCATCGCCTCCAGGCAATTTCATTTTATCTGTCAACACTGAAAGCTCATCCAAATCAAAGTTTCCGGTTAATGACATTAATACTGATTCTTCTTTACCTCCACCTTCAACAAACATTAAAAGTTCTTTAATTTGCGAATCAGTAGCACCTGATTTTACATAAATTTTTACGCTTTTCCCTTTTTCGTTAACGCGCATTAATTCTTCAAGGGCAGATGATTTAATATATTTATCGGATACCGATTTCATTTCATCTCCTTTTTTATCGTTAGAAGTAACAAATACTTTCAGGTTATCCAATTTTTTAATCAGATTGACATATTGTTGGGTTTCCTTGTCTTTTACATCCATTTTACTTAATAAGGCAAACATTTTTTTATTGACAATGACAGCCGTTATATCTTCCTGACCGTCAAATTTGTCAAAAACAGATTGAGCAAAAAAAGTGTTAGCCGTTAATACCAATACTATACTTAAAATTAATTTTCTCATGATTTCTAGTGATTTTTTTATTTAAAAATTTTGTTTTTTGATTGTTCGTATTCATTTAAATAACTCATACTTCCTATGCCTTTATTTACATGTTCAGAAATCATCGCCAACGCTTTTTGTGTTTCTCTGAAGGCTACTTCGGGATCATTAATAGTGCCTAAGGCTTGTGGTTTAGGTTGGTTATAATGATTGTATGTAAATAAACTCACGCTCAATAAAACTGCAACAGACGCTGCAACAGATAACCAAACTACGCTTTTGTGCTTATTAGTATTTAATGGAATCGTCGCGGTAAACTGTTCTTGTTTTGCTTGAGTTGCATAACCAAATATAGGTTTGTATTGTTCCAAATGCTGCGCAACATCGGGAGAAGTAAAATAGTCTTTCAACTCTTTCTCTTCAGCTATACTGGTTTGTGCTTCAAAGTATTTTTCTACTAATATTTCTATTCTATCCAATGCCATAATGATGTGTTTTTATCATGGTTTCTCTTATAGTTTTTCTTGCTCTTGAAAGTGCCGTGCGAATTGCCGACTCATTCATTTCTAAAATCTTGCTGATTTCTTCAAACTCCATTTCTTCAATATCACGCATTTGAACAATCAGTTTTTGTTGCTCAGGTAAATCATTCATTATTTTGGCTACCCAATCCCAAGTGTCTTTGTCTTCTACTTTTTGTTGTAAGCTGGCTTCTCTATCGGTGAAATTATTGTGAACAATTTTCATGTTACTCGCTCGTTTTGATTTCAGTTGATCCAAACAATAATTCTTGGTCATTGTCATCGCTACTGCTTCAATACTTTTATATTCATCCAATGTTTCGTTCTTATTCCACAACTTTACCAAAACTTCTTGAGTAGCATCTTCGGCCTCTTCCGTGCTCACGAGTAATCGCTTTGCCATTCGGAAAAGTTTATCCTTAAACGGATTGACCAATTGCATAAACTCTTTTTGATTCATTTAAACTACACTTTGGTTGGTGGTTATAAAGTCCAGACGAAAGATACTTTTATTTGTTACAACAATATGTTTTAATTCATACTAAACTTAGTAAATTTACGTTATATTAAATAAAATTACTGCTATGAAAAATTTTGTAAAACTGTTGCTACTGTTGTTCTTACTTGCCTTTCCTTTAGCTTGTGAAGATATGGATGACCATCCGGTTCCGTCTAATTTACAAGTAAATGATTTTGTTTGGAAAGGCATGAATTTATATTACCTATGGCAAGCCGATGTCCCGGATTTAGTTGACACCAAAGATGATAATGAATCGCAATACTTTGATTTTTTAGATTCTTTTGCTAGTCCTGTTGATTTATTCAACCATCTTCGTACCGATAATGTTACTGATAGATTCAGTGTTATATATAGCGACTATACTGTACTTGAAGGGACGCTCTCAGGAACTACTCTCAATAACGGAATGGATTTTGGTTTAAAGCATGTTAATGCAACCACCGATGTATTTGGTTGGGTAAGATATATCATTCCCGGCTCAGATGCGGCTACCAAAGATATTCAACGTGGTGATGTTTTTTATGCCATTGACGGAATTCCATTAACAGATGCCACTTATAGGAATCTTCTATTTGGAACTAATGAAGCTTACGTTGTCAACTTAGCCGATTATAGTATTGACAGCACCGGTTTTGTTACCATTACGCCTAACGGAAAATCAATAACCTTAACCAAAACCAACCTTTCTGAGAATCCTGTTCTTCTGAGTAAAGTAATTAATCAAGGGACACACAACATTGGCTACCTGATGTACAATGGTTTTTATCCAAGTTATGACACTGAATTGAATGCTGCATTTGGCAGTTTTGTTGCTCAAAATGTAACCGATTTGGTCTTAGATTTAAGATACAATTCAGGAGGTGCAGTGACAAGTGCTACCAAATTAGCCAGTATGATAACGGGGCAATTCTCCGGACAATTATTTGCTAAACTGAAATGGAATGCCAAAGTAGAAGCTTTTTCTGGAACATCAATCTATAATTTTGCCGGAAATCTAAATAGTTTAAACCTCAGCAAGGTATATGTTTTAACTTCAAAAGGCACCGCTTCAGCCAGCGAACTAGTCATTAACTGTTTAAAACCTTATGTTAATGTAATTCAAATCGGAGATATAACTACCGGCAAAAATGTAGCTTCTATAACGTTATACGACTCTCCGACATTTGGGAAAGCTAATGTAAATCCCAGTCATAAATATGCTATGCAACCCATAGTTTCCAAAGTAGTCAATAAAAATGATTTTGGCGAATATTCTTTAGGCATTGAACCCAATACTCCTATAGTAGAAAAAATAAGTAATCTTGGTGTTTTAGGCAATACTGATGAACCTTTGCTTAGCGCTGCCATCAGTAAAATAATGGCTAACGGCAAACTAATTCCTCAATCACCAATATTAATTCAACGTGATTTTACTGATGCTAAAGCCATCAACCCATTAAGAACAGCAATGTATTTGGAAAATAAATAATCAGAAAAAATCTTTTGAACCAATGTAACTATTAATAAAAAAGGCTAATCTTTCGATTAGCCTTTTCACCACAATTACAAAATGATAGTTACCCCCATCTTGAAATTTCTGCCTCGGGTGGAATACCCGATATTCTCTACAAACTCTTCGTTAAAAATGTTGGTTACCGAACCAAAAATGGTCAATCGGCTTTTGATTAATTCGTATTTAGCCATTGCATTCAGCAATTGATATGAATCTAATTTGACATTTTGTGTCATAAATGTATTCCCGTCAAAAAAGGCATCATTGCGCGCATCAAAATATTGGTAACTCACATTGAAAAAGCTTCGGGTTGTCGGTTGAAAATCTAAACCGGCATTTACTTTGTGTTTCGGAATCAATCGATTCAAGGCTTCGTCAACTTGGGTAAAAGTATAATTTCCGTTTACTCTCACTTTAGTAGTAATATCCCATGAGAGCTCGGTTTCTACTCCTTTGGCTCTGTTGCTGCCATCAAGATTGATATAATAGGAATCAAAGGTTATGTTGTCAAAGAAAAATCCAAACGAATTTTTTTCATCACGATAAAAACCTACGGCGTTCAACTTCAATTTTTTGTTGAACAATTCGGTTTCAAAACCGGCTTCAACTGTTCTGTTTTCTTCCGGCGTTAATTCGGTATTCCCATATTCCGAATACAATTGGTACAAACTTGGCGTGATATAAGCCGTGCTGTAAGAAGCCAACACTTTCAACGGAAAATTTGTCATAAAGTGAAACGACGGATTGAAGTTGTATACCAAATGGTTACCATATTCGCTATGCTCGTTCAATCGGGCACCCGCGTTAAAATTCAAACCAAAATTTGAACTGTAAACAAAAGTCACATAAGGATCAATCATGTTAAATTTAGTGCTTTCTCTTTCCAAATTACCATAAGGCGTATCAGTTGCCATATCGTGAAACTGAAAATTCGCACCGGTGACAACAAAGAATTGATTGCTGAATTGGTACTTATTAAAAGCATCAACAATCACACTTCTTGATTGGTATAAAGAATAATCCGTTGCAGCAGTATAAGCATTGTACTCGTTATAATCTCTTTTTATTTTTTCAAAACTGGTATTCAGATTGAATTCCCCTTTATTGTATTTGAACTTTGGTGCGAATCCAAAACGAAATTGTTCCGAAGTTGTTTTATTTAGACTATTATCTTCAAAACCGGTATTATCAAAAGGCAAATCGTAATTATTGTTCAGTTTATCATAATTGCCAAAGAAGTCTAAGGTTAGTTTCTCAGTAGCTTTATATCCTAATTTAGTCAAAATATTTTGTCTAGAAAAACTATCCGGTTCATAATTGTTACCGTCAATTTGTGACATGCCTTTGGTTTCAGTGCTGTTTAACCCTGCGAAGTAATTTATTTTGTTGGTATTGCCGCTCACCGAAAATCCTTGGTTAAAATCCTGCCCGTTGTATTTATGGTTATCCGTTGTATTGTTGGAACCGATATTTACATAAGCATTCCCATGAATGGTTTTTTTTGAAGCTTTCTTCAATGTAATATTGATAACTCCCGTTGCCGCTCCGGTACCATAAAGAGTACTCGCTGCCCCTTTCATCACTTCAATTTTTTCAATTTGTTCTACCGGAAGCAAACGCAAATCATACTCTAAACTAATCCCCGAAGCATCTGTCACCGGAATCCCGTCAATCAATATTAAAATTTGACGGTTCTTACCTCCGCGGATATAATATCCCAAGTTTTTACCGTTAGCTGATTGGTTTCCGTTAATTTCAACTCCGGCTACTTGTGACAATACTGTTGCTAAGTTTTGTCCTGATTTTTTTTCCAGTTCTTCAGCCGAAATAACCGAAATAACTTTTCCTGATTTTTCTTTACGCTGTGCAAATTTGGTGTCCGAAATTACAACTTCATCCAAAGCATTCACTTTGACAGAATCTTTCTCTTGCGCATAGGCACAAGTACTCAGCAAGGCCAAAATAGCCATTGCTCTAACTGATTTTTTCATTTTTTAAATTCAACAATAATTTAATAATCTTGGGAGAAAAGCATAGAATTTACCCATACCCAAACCTTTTGTCCCGAAAGTTTGTTACTCTGATGAATTAGGCAGGTCTCCTGGCTTGCGTCTTGTTGTTTACCTTCCCATCTGAATTTGAGATTAAGGATTCATAGATTGAGGATTCTTAAAATCCTAATTCCTAATTCCTAATTCCTAAATTCCACGACAGTGGTGTTGTAGATAACAACAAGCTTAATAGCTTACAGTTGCGGGAACAGCTTTGGATTTGAACCAAATTCCCTTTTAATGCGGTTTTGAAAAACTAAAACCACAACCTTAATTCGGCTGCAAATGTAAAGTATAAATTAAAAACAAAACAATACTTTTGCAAAAACAATTTGATGAAAATTCTTAGTCACTATATTCTATTCATTTTTATTTCGATGGTTTTTGTGCAATGCAAAACCGAAACGAAATCGGAAACTGCCATTGCTGCAAAAAATGAAATAGCCTACGCCAAAGGGTTTTCGCTTATAAACTATCACGGTTATACTGTAGTCACTGTCAAAAATCCATGGCCCAAAGCGACCAAAACTTACACTTACATTCTCAAAGAAAAAGGGGGAAGCATCCCCGATAGCTTGAAACAAAATGTTACAATTACTGTCCCGATTAAGACTATCGTAGTTACCTCAACCACGCACATTCCTTCCCTGGAAATGTTAAACGAAGTAAATTCACTTGTCGGTTTTCCACATGCTGATTATATTTCTTCCGAAAAAGTGAGAACCCGTATTGAAGCCGGAAAAGTCAAAGAACTCGGCATGAATCAAAATTTAAACACCGAAGTTTTACTGGATTTACAACCGAATATTATCATCGGCTACGGCATAGACAACAACAATCCGACTTTGGATAATTTGCAAAAAAGCGGTTTAAAAGTTATGCTCAATGGTGACTGGAATGAGGAAACACCTTTAGGCAAAGCAGAATGGATTAAATTTTTCGGAGCCTTATACGGCAAACAAAAACAAGCCAACGAATTGTTTTCTAAAATTGAAAAAGACTATAAAAACACTATCGAAATTGCCAAAAAAGCAACTACAACACCAACCATTTTAGCCGGAGATATGTTTGAAGACCGTTGGTATTTACCACGCGGAACCAGTTGGGGCAGTTTGTTACTCAAAGAGGCCAATTCGAACTATTTATGGCAGGAAACTACCGGAACCGGAAGTTTGTCATTGTCGTTTGAGACCGTTTTCGAGAAAGCCCAAAATGCCGATATTTGGATTACTTCCGGACAATTTTCTTCGTTAAAAGAAATGACTGACATGAATCCGCATTATAATCAATTTAAAGCTTTTAAAACAAACAATGTCTATTCGTTTAGTGGCAAAAAAGGCAAAACCGGCGGTATTCTCTACTATGAATTAGCGCCAAATCGACCTGATATAGTATTGAAAGATATCGTTAAAATTTTGCATCCCGAATTATTGCCAAGTTACAAACCTTTCTTTTTTGAAAAATTAAAGTAGTTGAAAACCCAAAACCGAAATAGCTTTCTTTTTACAGCGTTGACATTGGCATTGCTGGCAGCCTTGTTGTTAAATGTTGCCGAAGGTCAAGTAGCCATACCGATAAAAGAGGTTCTCAAAAGCTTGTTTGGCGGTCAGGCCAGCAAAGATACTTGGGAATATATCATTGTAAATTTCAGATTGCCCAAAGCCATCACGGCGGTGCTTGTTGGTATCGGACTTTCCATCAGCGGGTTGTTGATGCAAACACTATTCAGAAATCCACTAGCCGGTCCTTATGTGCTTGGACTGAGCTCCGGTTCAAGTTTGGGCGTAGCATTTGTTATCCTCGGCGCCGGGTTTATGCCTGCCGTTTTATCGCAATTTTTAGTATCGTCTTACGGCATTATATTAGCTTCGTGTATTGGCAGCTCATTGGTTTTAGTATTGATTTTAATGGTTTCCCAACGTTTACGCGATACTATGTCCATTCTAATTGTTGGACTAATGTTCAGCAGTTTTACCGGAGCTGTGGTGAGTGTGTTTACTTATTTCAGTACGGCGGAACAATTGCAGAAATACACTTTTTGGTCGATGGGAAGCCTTGGGAATTTATCCTGGCAAAACATAACTATTTTAGGGGTATGTGTTCTTCTAGGTTTGTTGATAAGCTTGGCTTCACTAAAGCCTTTAGACGCTTTATTATTGGGAGAAAATTATGCCAAAAGTATGGGCTTGAATATCCAAAAGACGCGTTATGTTATCATTTTAGCCACAAGTATTTTGGCCGGAAGCATTACCGCTTTTGCCGGACCGATTGCCTTTATTGGCTTAGCCGTTCCGCATTTAGCCAAATTACTATTTCAAACCAGCCATCATAAAACATTATTTTTCGGCACACTCCTTATAGGTTCCATTATCATGTTATTTTGTGATACCGTTTCACAAATGCCGGGCTTTGACTTTACTCTGCCCATCAATGCTATAACGTCAATCATTGGAGCGCCGGTGGTGATTTGGTTAATTGTTAAAAAGAAAAGTATTCAATAATGAGTTCGAAAAAAATCATACTCGAAACTACTGCTTTGAACATTGGATACCATTCCAAAAGCAATCCTACTGTCATTGCTGAAAACCTCAACCTGAAATTGGAAGAAGGACAACTGATAGCTCTGGTTGGAGCTAACGGAATTGGTAAGTCTACTTTATTACGAACACTTACCGGAATCCAAAAACCATTAAACGGTAAAGTGACCCTGAATGACAAGAGCATTTTTGCTTATCAGACATTGGAATTGGCACAAAACTTAAGTTTGGTCTTGACCGAAAAATTACCTCCGAGTAACTTGACGGTTTTCGAATTAATTGCCTTGGGAAGACAACCCTATACTAATTGGCTCGGAAAACTTTCGGGCGAAGATTATGATAAAATAACCCAAGCGGTTGAACTGACACACATAGAGCATTTGCTATCTAAAAAGCATCATGAAATCAGCGACGGGCAATTGCAAATTGTATTAATTGCCAGAGCCTTGGCACAAGATACTCCGCTAATAATTCTTGACGAACCCACTACGCATTTGGATTTATTCCATAAAGTTTCGGTCTATAAATTATTGAAGAAATTGTCGCAGGAAACCAATAAAAGCATACTTTTTTCAACACATGACATCGATTTGGCTATACAATTAAGCGATGAGATGATAGTGATGACGGAAACCAAAACCGAACAAGACCAACCTTGTAATTTGATTTCGAAAGGAATTTTCAATACTCTTTTCAAAGAGGCTTCCATCACTTTTGATGGCGAAAAAGGAAAGTTTATTATTTCAAACTAAGCTGCCTTTTCGCTTCGCCCACAACAAACGCCACAGAATTGGCAATGTTATAGCTTCTTATCAAATTCGACATCGGAATGGTTAAATGATTCTCGAATTGGTCTAAAACTTCTTGGCTCAATCCTACACTTTCCTTACCAAAAACCAACCAATCACCATCCTGAAATTCGGCATCATAAATGGATGTTATAGCATGTGAACTCATCAAGAAAACTCTTGATTTATCCGGAAGTTGCGCTATCCATTCGGCTACATTTTGATATTCAGTAACGTCTAAATGCACCCAATAATCCAAACCGGAACGCTTTAAATTTTTATCTGTAATTTCAAATCCGAACGGATGTACCAGGTGCAAGCGACTTTGAGTACCTACGCACAAACGGCCAATGTTTCCGGTGTTGTTAGGAATTTCAGGTTCAACTAAAACGATATTCAACATTTTTATTTAGGATTTAGGAATTGGAATTTAGGATTTTGATGGTCATTGAAAAAGCTTTCTACTTCGATAACTTCGCCTGCTTTGATATTTTGCAAATGTATCGTTCCAACGCGAATTCGTACTAATCGTAATGTGGGAAATCCAACCGCCGCGGTCATTTTTCGCACCTGACGAAACTTGCCTTCAGTTACTGTGATGGAAACCCAACTTGTGGGACCGTGACGTTCATCGCGAATTCTTCTGCCTTCGCCTATACAATTCGGAAGTTCTGTAATGATTTTTGCTACACATTTTTTGGTGGTATACCGAATGCCTTTGAAACCAATTTCAACTCCGTTTTGAATTTGGGCCACCGCTTCATGAGTGATAATGCCGTCTACTTGAGCATAATATTCTTTTTCAATAGTTTTGCTTCTTACCATTTCACTCATCATGCCATCGGTAGTAAGCAACAACAAGCCTTCAGAATCTTCATCTAACCGACCGATGGCCATGGTTCCTTCGGGGAAATTATACAATTCGCCCAACAACTTCTTATGCCGTTTTTTTTCGTAAATAAATTGGCTCAAATAACCGTGTGGCTTGTGGAGTAAAAAATGGTGATTCATTGCTCTTATTTGCTCGTAAAAATAAAAAAAGACCATCCAATAAGAACAGTCTTCTTTACTTTATTCTCAAACTATTTTATTCCCGACTTTGCACATAATCAGATAAAGCATCTACATTACTGCTAAAAGAAAAAATACCATTTAATTTAAAATAATTTCTAGGTTCTATACAATAATCATATGCAAACTTAGCAAACTCTAATTTATTATCTTCAAAATTGAAAGTATTAGCTATTTGCATAATTTGGTCTACGCTTAAACAATTTGCAGCAACTACTTGCTTTGCTGTTTTTAACTGAGTCTCTTCAAAACTTTGTTTTTTTATCGTAGCCATAGCTGCATTAAAATTGGATAGAGACATGCTATACTTTCCAGTACAACCTCTTACCGGTTCAGGGTCTTGATGATGTCCTGAAGACGAATGGGTTGTGGTAGTGGTAGTAGTTTGACTTACGGTGCCACCTCCTAAATTGTCATTAATAGAAACTCCCATAGAAACTCCTCCAACATTCACACCCACATTTACCCCATTCGTTTGTGTGGTAGTAGTAGTGGTTGTTTGAGAAATACCAACATTAACCGGTGGTGGTGTTGGTTGACCATAATGAATGACATGTACATTTGAAGCCGGAATAAAATTAGGTTGAACCGGTATAGATGAATAATAATTTAACTTCATTTTAGTTTTATTATTCTTATCTCTTTTGATTTTATAGGTAACATCCGAAAATACTCCATCAACATCGGTTAACATTAAATTGTTCTTTGATACATCTTGCAATGTTTGATCTGCAAATTTAATTTTAGCATTATAATAAGGTTGATTCAAATCTTCAACTCTCAAATTTGTCTGAGGAATATCATTGATAACTTCTCCATTTAAAATCAAAGTAAACTTATCTCCGTCTTCAGAGAAAATAGTCAAATGACCGACCGGACCCAATTGAGCAAAAGAAAGAGAAGAAATTAGCAAAATAATTAGCAAAGTAATTTTTTTAATCATAGCGAAAAGGTTTAAAATTGGTGTAAATTATTTATCAAATGTTATATGTACCTAAATAAAAAAGGTTGACGAATTTAAAAAAAAAAAAATCAAAAGTCAATCTCTAAGTGAGTCAAATCTGTGTATATTTAAGCTCTTAATTATTTTTACCTATGAATGACAACCTAATGATAATAATTGCTTTTATAATTTCACTCACCATTGGTATCTTTATTGGCAAAACACTTTTCGCAGCCCAATCAAAGTCGGATAAAGCTTCATTGGAAGAAAAAATAAACGGTTTACTCCAACAAATTGACCAACTTAAAAATCAAGTCAATCAAACGGTTCAGGAACGAGAAGCCATTCGTACTGAAAAAGAAGCTTTAGCCATTCAGCTTTCCAAAAAAGAAACCGATTTTGAGAATCTTTGGGAACGCAATAAAGAGCAAAAAGACGAAGTAGAAAAACTGCAAGAGAAATTCACCAAAGAATTTGAAAATTTGGCCAACAAAATCTTAGAAGAAAAAACGACCAAATTCACTGAGCAAAACAAAGAAAACCTCAAAAACATTCTAACGCCGCTTCAGGATAAAATTCAGCTTTTTGAAAAGAAAGTAGAAGATACTCACAAAGAAAGCATTGATTATCATGCAGCTTTACGCCAACAAATTTTAGGCTTACGCGAAATGAACGAGCAGATGAGCAAAGAAACCTTGAACCTGACTAAAGCTCTGAAAGGCGACAGCAAAATGCAGGGCAATTGGGGCGAATTGATTTTGGAAAGAGTATTAGAAAAATCAGGATTGGAGAAAGGCCGTGAATACGAAGTACAGCAAAGTTTTACCACCGAAGTGGGCAATCGTGTTTTTCCCGATGTCGTAATCAATTTGCCTGATGGAAAGAAAATGATAGTGGATTCAAAGGTAACATTGACAGCATACGAACGCTACATCAATGAAGAAGACGACAACACTAAAGCACAATATTTAAAGGAACATGTGATTGCTTTAAAACGTCACGTAGACCAACTTAGCGAGAAGAACTATCAGGATTTATACCAAATGGAAAGTCCGGATTTTGTGTTGCTGTTTATTCCGATTGAATCCGCTTTTGCTTTGGCCTTGAATGAAGATACTACGTTGTACAACAAGGCTTTTGAGAAAAACATTGTGATTGTAACTCCGTCAACATTGCTGGCCACTTTACGCACCATTGACAGCATGTGGACGAATCAAAAACAACAGGAAAACGCTTTGGAAATTGCTCGTCAGGCCGGAGCTTTGTATGACAAATTTGAAGGGTTTGTGAGTGATTTGGTTAAAATTGGTAAAAAGATGGATGAAGCTAAAGTGGAATACCAAGGCGCCATGAACAAACTCGTTGATGGAAAAGGAAATTTAGTCAACAGTGTTGAAAAACTTAAAAAAATGGGGGCCAAAGCCAAGAAAGCCTTACCCGAAAACATCCTAACCCGAGCCGAAAAAGATGAATGACTTTTATAAAACCGTAGCCTCATCCCAAATTACCATTTCGCAGTTGATGCTACCCTCACACACAAACTTCAGTGGTAAAATACATGGCGGTTATATCTTGTCATTATTGGATCAAATTGCTTTTGCTTGTGCTTCTAAATTCTCAGGACATTATTGTGTCACCGCTTCGGTAGATACTGTTGACTTTTTAAATCCGATTGAAGTCGGTGAACTGGTTACGATGAAAGCCAGCGTTAACTATGTGGGTAAAAGTTCCATGATTGTAGGTATTCGGGTTGAAGCCGAAAACATTCAGACCGGTGTAGTGAAACATTGCAATTCGAGTTATTTTACGATGGTCGCAAAAAATGATACCGGCCAAAACATTGAAGTGCCCGGTTTAATTTTGTCTAATGATGAAGAAATCAGGCGTTTTTGCAACTGCATCAAAATGATTTCGCTCAAAAAAGATCGGAATCAGCATGAAGAAGTTTTTGATTACCAATCAGCATCTTCCATTGAAATGCTAAAAACATATCGTGTCAAACTAACAGGCCGTTAACAAGCATTTTAAAATTAGCGAGGAAAATAATTCAAAAGTAGGGTGCTTACCTTTTCAGTTGTCTAAATCTAGATATGATAATTCTCAATAATTATAGCGGTTTTGGGAATTTATTTTCATTATTCTTATTTTTTATCAACAATCTTTATTAGTAACAGCATAATTAATAGGATATTATAAAATATTTACTATTTTTGGTTTGCATTTTTAAAAATTATATGAAAAAACATTACTTCCTACTAATTGTATCAGTCCTAACATTAAGCGTATTTTTTGCTTGCTCTGACAGTGATGACGACTATGTTCCCATTAATAATTTACCTGTAGCTACTGATGATACTGTTGAAAGTACTTTAACCGAACCGATTACCATAACGGTTTTAGCAAATGATACTACCGGAAGTACCGTTGTAGCTTCAACGGTTAGTATCAAAGGAGGATCTGATACCGATAGTAATGGAACTTTAGATATATTAGTAGTTCCTAATCAGGGAACATGGACAGTAGCCGCAACAGGAACTATCACCTTTACTCCACTGCCAACCTTTACGGGCAATCCGACACAAATATCGTATACGGTAAAAGACGCTCAAAACAATGTTTCGAATGAAGCGCTTGTTACTATAAATGCCGTTCCTATTGTCTCTGCCGATTTAACTCAAGTTCCCTATCCGAAACTATCAGACTATCATTTCTTTATTGGGGAAATGAAAAATCAGATTCCATCACTTAATGTACTTCCTTACGCTCCGGCAAGCTCACTTTTTACGGATTATGCACACAAGAAAAGATTTGTATGGATGCCTACCGGCTTAAAAGGAACTTATGTTTCTGACAGTAAGGTTTTTGAACTTCCTGTAGGTTCTGCTTTAATAAAAACATTTTATTATGACAATGTGCAGCCTGCCAATACTACAAGAATCATCGAAACCCGTGTAATGATTCGCAAAGCTGACGGATGGATATTTGCCGATTATGTTTGGAATGATGCACAAACAGAAGCTTATTTTGATTTGAACGGAAGTTATACTGCCATTTCGTGGAAAGACGAAAATGATGTGATTAAGAGTGCTAATTACAGAATACCTTCACAAGTACAATGCTTGATTTGTCACAAACAAAAAGAGATGTCCGGTCCGACCGAAATAACTACACAAATCCCTATCGGAATAAAACCGCAAAACCTGAATTTCGATTACAATTACGGAACAGAAACCAAAAATCAATTAACCAAATGGATTGAACAAGGTTATTTAGAAAACAATTTCAGTTTTCCAACTCCTGAAAACACAACGGTAAATTATAATGACACTTCAAAATCGCTGGAATTAAGAGCTCGCTCTTATCTGGACATTAATTGTGCTCATTGTCATCAATTAGAAAGACATTGTGACTACCGACCAATGCGTTTTGACTTTAAAGACACCGGAGATGCCACTAACGGACTTACAAATTTAGGAGTTTGTGTAAATACCTCTGATATGCAAGATTTTGACCCGGCGTTAGATAAAGTGGTTAATCCTGAAAATCCGGCCAGATCAATGCTATATCATCGTATAAATACCGATAATGAATCATACCGAATGCCACTTCACGGAAGAACAATAATCCATGTGGAGGGTGTTGCACTAATAGAGCAATGGATAAACTCGTTGCATCCATGCGAATAAAATAATAACTAAACCAAAACAAGAAAATGAAGAACAATTACAAATCTCAAATATTAAATTCGTTTAGTATTTTTAAAATTATTGCCCTGGTACTATTGGGGTTGGGATACCAATCCTCTTTTGGGCAAAACACTTGTGCTACGGCAGTGCCAATAACAGCAGGTTCTACAATAGTTGATGCTATTGACGGAACTAACATTGCTACTACTTGTGCAACTGCAACCTTAGCCGAATGGTATGTATACACCCCAACGGAAAATCACAGTGTAACTCTTACCTCTGACCTATTGGTTAACATTTGTAAAGACACCCATTTTAATGTGTATACTGGTAACTGCGGGGCGCTTACTTGTTATGCAAATGATGATGATTCAGGAACCATCGCTTGTAATTCAGGCGCTAATACCAATTCGTATTTATCAAAAAAGACCTTTGATGTTTATGCCGGTACTACCTACTATATCTCATGGGACAATAGATGGAGTGCTGTAGGATTCGAGTTTCAGTTAATTGAAGCGCCTCTTGTCCCAAGTCCTTGTTCAACGGCTATACCGGTTTCAGCAGGAATCACTACTGTAAATGCTATTGACGGTACTAATATTTCTACCACTTGTTCAACAGCAACAATGGGAAAATGGTACAAATACGTGCCAACGAATAATTACCATGTTACCGTATCATCAGATTTAGCCGCTAATATTTGTAAAGACACCAATTTCAGTGTGTATACAGGAAGTTGTTCAGGTACTTTAGCTTGTTTGACCAGCGATGATAATTCAGGAGTTATAGAATGCAATTCAGGAAACACCGATTCATTTTTATCGAAAAAAACATTTGATGTAAGTGCCGGAACCACCTACTATATCGCTTGGGATAATAAATGGAGTACAGAAGGTTTTGATTTTCAAATAACAGAAGCACCAATAATTGTTCCTGTCAATTTCACTACTCAAGTAGTTCCAACTATAAACAGCACTTATAATCTTTGTGTTGTGGATATGAATGGTGATAATTTAGACGATATTGTTGGAGTTAGCGCTAATAATTTAAGAGTACACTACCAAGGCAGTACAGCAGGCGTATTTACCTATACCGATTTTCCTATTACCGGAACCAGTATGATGCCGGGCTGGAGTATGGCTGCTGGTGACTATAACAGAGATGGATTCAACGACATTGTCCTAGGAAGTGGTCAAGGCCTTTCCGTTTGGACTTCAAACAGCACCGGAAGTGCTTACAGCAATTTTACTCCCGGAGATTATATCTTCTGTCAAAGAACAAATTTTGCCGACCTTAATAATGACGGAAATCTGGATGTATTTTCATGTCACGATATTGCACCAAACTGCTACTATTTAAATGATGGATTGGGTGATTTGACATTTTATCAATCTACCGTTACACCGGGGCCATGAGTATTGGTGCCGGTGGTGGAAATTATTCCACTTTATTTACTGACTTTGATAATGATGGAGATACCGATGTATTCATTTCTAAATGTTCAGGACCTCCATGCGAATTACATAGAAATGACGGTAACGGAGTATATACTGATATCTCTGCTATTGCCCAAATTAATGTGACTCCAATTCAAACATGGTCGTCAGGTATAGCCGATTATGACAATGATGGTGATATGGATATCATTATTACTGCCAGCACAGGATTACATAAATATTTCAGAAATAATTTAGATACTTCTAACAACACTGAAGAAGCTTTCAGCAACATTACAGCTGGCTCAGGTTGGGATACTAATACATCAACCAATATTGATAACGTAGCTTATGATTTTGACAATGACGGATTTGTAGACGTCTTAGGTGGTGGTAATAAAATCATGTTCAATCAAGGTGACAGCACCTTTTCTGCAACAACTTACACCGGAATTAGTGTTGGTGCTATCGGCGACTTAAATAATGATGGGTTTCTTGACATTTTAAACGGAGGTACCATTCGCTATGCTGTTCCAAACGGTAATAAATGGTTAGAAGTTGCTTTACAAGGTATTCAAAGTAACAGTAATGGGATTGGTGCCCGTATTGAAATTTATGGGGCTTGGGGCAAACAAATCAGAGATGTTAGAAGTGGTCAAGGCTTTAAATATATGGCATCACTAAACGCTCATTTCGGAATTGGTCAAGCTACAACTATTGACCAAGTAGTTATAAAATGGCCTTCAGGAATCATTGATACTTACAACAATGTTACGCCAAACCAAATGCTTAGAGTTATGGAAGGATCAACTTTAGCCGTTAATTCATTCAACAACACGGCTTTTAGTTTGTATCCAAATCCTGCAAAACACACTATTAACATCACTTTAAACAGCAATAATCCTATTGAATTTAAAGAAGCTCAGGTATTTGATATGAATGGTAAAGTAGTATTACAAACCAAACTGGATAGCACTTCAATCAATGTTGATAAATTAGCAACCGGAACATATATCTTATTGTTGAAAGATGCTCAGGAAAAAAATTATTCTCAAAAATTCATAAAAGAATAAAACCCTATAAACTCCATAAAAAAGTCCCGAGAAATCGGGACTTTTTTTATAACGTTACTTTTTCAAAAGCATTTAGTTTGTCTATGTGTAACACGGTTTTGTTTTCATCAGTACTTTTAAAATACATCGGAATAAATTTGGCTCCAAACACAACTTCAGCAAAAGAATAAGAAGTTCGTTTAGCCACAGTAGTACTGAACATATCATCAAAAACCTTTAGGAATACCAAAATCTCTCCATTGATATTTTCATAATCATCTTTCCTAAAACCATGCAACGGACTGCTTTCCGTAATCGGATGCACCAAGGTCCAACTCAAGGTTAATGAATTAATTTTGGCCAACTCCAACTCCAAATTGTAAAATTTATTGACCAATTTTCCATCCTCCTCCACTATCATTCCCACAGTCATTTTAACTTCAGCATCGGTAAGATTGGCATTTTTATAGGGTGTCATTCTCAGCATTAGTCCAGTTCCGTTTTTATAAGGAGCTATCAATGCATTTTGTGAAAATCGAATAAAAGCTTTGGGCTTACTGAATCTCCCATAAAACAAACCGGTAGCGATAGCAAAACTCAGCAACCCAAACAAAGCCTCCACTGCCGCAGTAAAACTGGTTAAAAAGCCACTCGGACTAACATGCCCGTACCCCACTGTAGTAAACGTTTGAACGCTAAAGAAAAATGCCTGACCAAATTTATCTAAAGTAGAAGTGGCCACAACCCCATTCAGATGCTCAACACCAATACCATAATAAATGCTGGCAAAAATAAAATTGACCAAAAAATAGAAAATAACAATAATCACCATGAATTTCCAACGCGGAATATTCAACATGGTGTGGTACCAACTAATGCTGTCAAAAAGGCCTATCCCCGATTTTTTTATATTAGCATTTCCGCTTTTATTGATAAATCGCCCACCATAACTTGATGCATTGGTGCCAAAACCTGTATTAGCATCTGCTTTGGCTTTGTTGTTTATTTTTTTAAAAAGGCCATAAATTGTGTTTGTTATTAAATTGATTTCTCCATCACATAATCATCCATCACATAGCCATTGCCAATGCTGATGACTTCTTCAAAACTAATCGTAAAACCTATGCTTTCATAAAACCGAATTGCTTTATTGTTTTTATTTACATTTAAAAGCAATTCTTTTTGATGACGTTTTTTAGCCTCATTTGCAATAAAATCAATGAGTTGTTTGCCAATTCCTTTTCCTTGTTCAGTAGTCAAAATATAAATTTTATGAATTTTGGTTTTCGGTTTTTTACCATAATTAAATTCAAATGATGCAAATCCCAACACCGTTTCGCCTTCTTTGGCCAAAATAAAACGATGTTTTTTCTCCATAACTTGCTCATGCAAAGATGGAACACTATACATCATTTCCATCATATAATTCAGTTGAGCTTCACTTAAAATAGCTCCATAAGCTATCGGCCAAACCTCTTTGGCAATGCCTCTAATGTCAGTAAACTGCAGGTCCTGATTGTTTTCTATTTGAATCATATTAAGCTTTTGTAAATGCATTTTCATAACCAGAAATCCAATCCTGTACCGTTATTTTCCGAATCAACTCGGCAATCAAATCATAAGGTATATCATCCATTTTTTTAAATCGAATACAACTCTTGCCCATATCCAGTTTGGCTTTACTATGCTTTGGATATTCGGAAACAAACCAATCCAGCAAAGTAGCATTAGCATAAATCCCCATGTGGTACAAAGCCACAAAGTTTTTTTGAGAAGCTACATTTATAAAAGGCAACGGTAATTTCGGGTCACAATGATAGCCTTTAGGGTAGATACTGTGTGGCACCACATAGCCCAGCATACCATACCCCATCACTTCCTGAAATCCTTCGGGCAAATTTTCCAGTATGGTGTCGCGAAGTTTTTCCACGGCAACTTTCCTGTCAGATGGCAATTCGTTTAAATACTCTTGAGGGGTAACGGCTTTAGATTGCATGGTTTTATATTTTGTTTCCCAAAAATAGAAATAAATTTAATAGATTTACGGGTCGAATTTTATTACAAAGTTATGTCCAAAAGTCCGCTACGCCAAGATAAAACGTGCTTAAACTGCCGATACGTTGTAGAAAACCGATTCTGTCCCAATTGCGGTCAGGAAAATACCGATACTCGAAAAACGTTTCACCACCTGTTTATCCATTTTTTTGAGGATTTGACACATTATGAAAATGCCTTTTGGAAAACAATCAAAAACTTGTTCTTCAAACCTGCATCACTGACCAAAGAATATCTTTCGGGCAAGCGTCTATCCTATTTGGCCCCAGTTCGTTTGTACATTTTCATCAGTTTTGTGACGTTCTTCTTAATTGCTGCTTTTCCGACCGGCGAAAATGAATTAATTCATGCTAATCAAACGCTGACAATTCAAGTAAAAGACAAAAATGGTGTACTCAAAGACAGTGTGATTTCGACCAAAAAAATAAAAGTGTCGGATATGATGAAGATGGATGAAAAAATGCAAGAGAAAATGCACCTAACCAATGCTCAACAAAACGAGAACTTCTTAAACTTTGGCTATAAAAATCTCAAAGAACTGGATTCACTTCAAAAATACGGCCCGGCTGATGATAAACTATCCGATTTTGAATACAACATCATCAAAAAATCATTGGAGGTAAAAGCCAAATACGACAAACAGGAAATGTGGGAGAAATTTGCCGAAGCGGCTTGGCATAACTTCCCGAAAGCCTTGTTTATTTATATGCCTTTATTTGCTTTTGTATTATGGCTATTTCATGGTAAAAAACGTTGGTATTACTTTGATCACGGTATCTTTACTTTACACTATTTCTCGTTTCTACTACTCTCCGGACTACTGATATTTTTTTTCAATAAAATAATGAATTGTTTTGTGGACAATACCTTTACGGCTATCATTTCTTATGTTGGTATTGGTTTGGGTTATCTTTGGATGTTTTATTATTTCTTCCCGGCGCACCATCGTTTTTATGGCGAAACCCGCGTGATCTCGTTTCTGAAAAGCATTGCTATGCTAGTCATTAACTCTATTTTAATCTTCATCTTACTACTTGTCTTTATCATATATACTTTCATCAATTTACATTAGCCATGAAATCAAATTGCATCAAAATAATAGCTCTTTTTTTAGTTACGGGTCTTTTTACTAATTGTAGTTCTCAAAAATCAGTTACCAAAAACAAATCGGTTACCAACTATATCGATGCCATTAGTATCGAAAGCCTGAGAACGAATTTAACCAAAATCGCTTCCGATGAAATGGAAGGACGTCAAACCGGCAGTGAAGGGCAAAAAAAAGCCGGTCGTTACATTATTGATTTCTATAAAAGTCACGGCATAGCTTTTCCAAAAGGCGCTTCTGATTATTACCAACACATACCGGCGGCCTATTTAAATGCAAAATACAATGAAGACTTACCCGATTCGGAAAACATATGGGCTTTTATAGAAGGCTCTGAAAAACCGGATGAAATTGTTGTGATTTCAGCTCATTATGATCATGTTGGGATTAAAAAAGGAGAAATCTATAACGGTGCTGATGATGATGGTTCCGGGACTGTTGCTATTATGGAAATGGCAGCCGCCTTTCAAAAAGCTAAAAATGAAGGCCATGGTCCAAAACGCTCTATCCTGATTTTGCACGTAACCGGTGAAGAACACGGTTTACACGGTTCGCGCTACTATTCCGAAAAACCTTTGTTTCCAATAGCCAATACCGTTGCCGATGTCAATATTGATATGATAGGACGTCGCGATGATTTTCACAAAGACTCTAATAACTACGTGTATGTAATTGGTTCCGATTATTTATCTTCCGACTTGTACACCATTTGTGAAAGCGTAAACAAAGATTTCATCCATCTTAACTTGGATTATAAATACAACGACAAACAAGATCCAAACCGATTTTATTACCGTTCCGATCATTATAATTTTGCCAAAAACGGAATCCCATCCGTATTTCTATTCAATGGCACTCATGCCGATTACCACAAGGCTTCAGATGAAGTGAGTAAAATAGAATTTGATGCTTTAACCAAACGCACCCAATACGGTTTTGCCATTGCCTGGGAAATTGCCAACAGAAAAGATAAATTAGTGGTCGATAAAGAAGACGGACGATAGTTATATAAACAAAAAAAGCCCCCGTTACCGGAGGCTTTGACATTCTGGGTCGGTAACGGGGATTCTACCGAACCTTTTTTATGGCTTGTCGAGTGGGCTGCAGGGGTCATTGTGGCTGACATTTCAGCTTAATATAATAAAAAACTAACTAATCAAATCGTCTTTTCTTGATTTATCTTTAGAAGTGTTTTCAGAAGAAATCAGTTTATTAAATTCTTCATACATTTTTTGCATATTACCTTCCTGTAGTCCGAAACCTAAAATTTCAAGAATATTATTCTCAAGTTCTTTTGTTTCAAACGCATTGATTAAATCTTTAAAATGATAATCAGAATCAGCAGTGTAGTGATTCTTTATTTGTATTAAAACCTTAATCAAAGTACTTTCTGCTTCGTCTGTGAAGTCATCATGTTGAACACTTTCTGACTCTTGCGTTTGAGAGTTAAGATGAGCCAATTTCTTAATAATATGAAGTTCAGATAAGTCTTCTTTGTTAAAAAAGGATGAAATAACATCTATAAAACTAGATTTTCTACCAGATAAATTAAAATTAGTTTCAGTCAAAGCTATAATATTAGAATTTATCGATTCTGGTTTCAAATTAAAATTCATTACCGATAAACGATCAACTAATTTCATTGGAGAATAAATATACCAAAATGAAGCTCCATTTAATGGCTCACTTAAAATTGTCTTTCTAATCGATTGAAAAGTAGTATCCCATGTTACTAAATATGGTTCATCAATATGACCATTTTCATTGATATGGTAATCCGGATTAGAGAGATATAAAATTGTTCTTACATCATTTGAAATTGCACTCAAAGAACGAAACTTTGCAGAAATAGCAAGCTCCATTTCGTAGTCTTTTTTTATCTTTTGAAAATTAGAGTATGGTTCATGTCTAATTACTTTAAACTCTAAAAAAGTTAATATTTCTAAAATCTTTTTTTGAATATTTTGTTGGAGCTTTGCTGGGCTAAAAGATTCTAGTTCGATTTGTTCAATATCAACCAAATCAGAAATAAAGTCTAAAAGTGAAACATCTGAACTCAGCTGTTTATTTTCAGAAAGCTCAACATAAGCGTTATAAAAAACATTTTTTGATGTCCCTAATTGATGAATATATGGCAATTCTAAAAACCTTTTCAGCTTAATTGCATCAATCATATGGTTGGACACTTCATCTATATAGTCGACAGAAGTATATAATTCTAATTTGTTTTTATATTGCTTTAATGTATCAAATAAAGTTCTTACAGACTTTAATGCTATATCTTTAAAATTGTATTTATTAACAGATATTACACATAAAAGCCTAATCAAAATTTGTGTATCAAAGAAAATTTTCTGCTGACGTGAATTAATGTATTTTTCTAACTTATCAGAATTAAATAAATTGGTAAACAAATAAACAGCAGATAATTTATTCAAAAAATTATTCTGTGAACAAATTTCTAATAAACATCTTGACAATTCTTGAACTGATTCTTGAGAAACATTGTTTTTAGTAAAAAAACTATTTAAATCATCGAAAGATTTTCTTAAAGAATTTGAATAAGAACTGGTACTTTCTGTAACTTCAATAATATCAATATTATAATTTTCTTGATATATTTTGTACAAAAAGGTCAGTAATTCATCTAAATCAACTTCAATATTTTTTTCTCTAAGAAAGTTTTCAATTTCTAAAATTAAAATAGTCTCTTGACTACTAACATCATTATATAGTTTTGAAATTTCATCATATTTCTCTTTACTAAGTTTATGCTTTTTAGTTTCTTTATTTGCAATGACATACTGCTTTAGTCTTAAATAATTTAACTCTTGTTCAAAATATGATTTTTCTAATGAATTATTTAATAGAGGGTTAATATTCTCGTAAATTTCATCAGAACTTGATTCAGGGTTTGTAAATAAAAATGAATAAATAAATGAACTTATGAAATTCTTCTTTATTTCAACGGTATCGCTATTATGTGTTAATACATCAAAAACAACTTTTGAACCATTGTCGACTAATGTTGTGTGACCTGAATTTATATCATGCATTTTATAAATTAAAGCAACCAAATGGTCATCTTTCTCAATTTCTTCACCAAAGAAATTACCGTCATAAATTCTCAAAGTAATACCATAATCAATTTCAGCCTCAGTTTCAAGTTCATTCTTTTTATCTTTAGAAACATTTTGATTAATATAAAAATCTAATTTTGATTGATAGTTAAACTTCGCAACATTATCACGCGATTTCTCTAAATCTTTTTTTAATTTATTTTCAAAGTTTATCTTTTGAACAGTAACTTGTATATTATGCTTTATATCCTTGTTATCTCTGTAAATTTCTAAATCATTTCCACCATCCCAAGGACCGTCAACAATACGAACATCTTTTGTTTTATACTTTTGCATAGTATAAACTTTGACAAGCTCTCTAAAATCTTCTTCTGGAAGAGTAGTTACTAAATTGTTTAATATTTTTGACATTACATCATGTATTTAAGAAGTCATTCAAAGATAGTAATAATACAAAAGTTATTTCTGAATAACATTAAAGGTTTTTTAAACAAAAAAATGAAGCTGAGGAGGTTTCTTTTTTTACTTTAATCAATTAAAGATCATACAAATAAAGAAACAAAAAACGGGAATTTCTTTCGAAATCCCCGTTTGGGTGAAAGACGGGTCTCGAACCCGCGACCTTCGGAACCACAATCCGACGCTCTAACCAACTGAGCTACAATCACCATTTGTTTGCTTCAAGAAAACCAAGGTCTCTTTTGCGAGTGCAAATATAGTGTAAAAGTTATCTTTTGCAAAGATTTTTTTCTTTTTTTAAATCAAATCGCCTAAGCTCTTGACAGCCACGTATCTCTCTACTGTAAAGCCTTCGGCATATTCAACTCCTACCAATCTTCCGAAGTCCTGGGTACGGTAATGAATACTGTCCAAGAAATTTTTTGTAGCAATCGGCGTTATAGGCTCTTTAGAATTTTCAGAATAAAACTGAGAAGCATAAGCCAAAATAGATTCTTTCTTTTTATCAATAAAGGCTGAAATGTCCACCACAAAATCGGGTTCAATGTTTTTCCATTGCAGGTAATGATACACCACTTTAGGACGCCAAGCTTCTTGCTGTTGGCCTTCAAACTCCGTTTCTATACGTCGTAAACCGGATAAAAAACAAGCATCAGAGACTAATTTACTGCCTTTACCATGGTCAATATGACGATCGTCAATAGCATTACACAATACTATATCCGGACGGTATTTACGAATCATCTTAATGATTTCCATTTGGTGGGCTTCATCATTCACAAAAAAACCATCGCGCATGTTCAGGTTCTCTCGAATGGAAACGCCTAAAATTTCTGCCGCTAAACGAGCTTCCGAATCTCTAATCTCTGCAGAGCCGCGAGTTCCCAGTTCGCCACGGGTTAAGTCAATTATCCCAACTTTTTTACCCAGCGAAATTTCTTTAGCAATCGTTCCGCTACAACCTAATTCAACATCATCGGGATGTGCCCCGAAAGCAAGTATATCCAGTTTCATAAATTATTCTTTATCGGTTACAAAAATAGTTTAAATAAAAAACCATCATTTTAAAAATCCAATACTTTTTTCATGGTCATCGACTTATTGACCGATTCCGTAAACTCGTCCTCGGGCACACTGTCTTTAGTAATACCACAGCCCATAAAGAGTTCGGCCGTATCGCCCACAATTTTCATGCACCGCAAATTGACAAACAAATCAGATTGTTGGGTTCTGAAAGTGGCTAAATCAATATTAAATTCGCCCAAAAACCCTGAATAGTATTCGCGGTTATAGCCTTCGTTTTGCAGTATGAACTCTTTCGCAGCGGCTTTCGGCAAACCGCAAACTGCCGAGGTTGGATGCAGAGCCTCAATAATCGTTGAAAATGTTTTTTTGGATTTGGCTTTGGCCAATATATCGGTTTTAATGTGCCAAATGTTACCCGCCTGCACTGAATAAGGACTGGAAAAAGTGAGTTCGCTTACCAAATGCTGCAAACCTTCCAAAATAAAATCGGTCACCAATTGTTGCTCTGTTTTTTCTTTTTCGTGCCAAACGATTTTTTCCCCGTTAGCGGCAACCTGCGTTCCGGCTAAAGCTACAGTTTGAATATTTTTATCCTTTATTTTTAAAAACTGTTCGGGGGTTGCTCCCATCCACATTCCTATTTTGGGATGAAAAAAACAATATTGAAACGCCGTTGGATAATGCTGTGTTAACTTTCTGAAAACCATTTCTATATCGAAAGCCGTAAGCTTGACAACCTCTTTACGAGACAATACTACTTTTTGAAATTCATTGGTTTCAATGGCTTCTACTCCTTTTTTAACCAAAGTTTCATAAGCGGTCTTGGCATTTTCATCCGGGCTATCGGAATTACCATTTTGAAAATGATAATTAGAATTATAAATCTTTTCCACCATCACATCGGAATGCTTTTGAGGAATATAAGGAATAGCCTCGCCATCGAAAGGCGCAAAAACAAAACCGGTTTCCTGAAAATTCTCCAAAAAATAAAGATGGTCATTTTTTTGAAAAAGCCCTACCATTCGGTCCGAATTGGGTTTGCAAAACAAAGCAAAGGGCAATTGTTGCTCTTGATGAATTTTGACTTTTAAAAACAAATCCGTCATTAGCGTCGGGGTAAAATCATGTTGGTTAATTTACAAAGCGAAATGATTTTGTCATTTTCATCAGTAATCTTAATTTCCCACAAATGCAGGCTTCTTCCCTGATGAATAATTTTGGCGGTACAATAAACCATACCTTCTCTTTTACTTCTCAAATGATTGGCTGAGATTTCAATGCCGCGAGCTTCTTGTTTTTCCGGATTGATGAACAGCATTGAAGCTGCGCTGCCAACACTTTCGGCTAAAGCTACCGAAGCCCCTCCGTGTAAAAGCCCCATGGGTTGATGCACTCTGGGATTAACGGGCATTTTAGCGGTTAGAAAATCTTCACCGGCATCGATGTATTCTATTTCCAACGTTTGCATTAAGGTGTTTTTACTCCAATCGTTGCAAAGTTGGAGCATTTTGTCTTTATCAAAGGGCATAGTTTTTTTTTGTAAAAATACTACTTATTTGACTTTGATAAAACAATTTACTATTCCTTCTGTCGGTATTCATACTAAAATCATTTTTCTTGCGTTAAGAATATAGCCGATTTTCAAAGCCACACATTTCGAAATTTTCAAATTAATACTTACTTTTACCAAAATTCAAGATACCAATGCGTAAACTTATTATCCTTTTTTTTGTTGGTTTAGCCATTACTGTAAGCTCTTGTCGTCAGGACTTTGTATTTGAACCCAGCACCGGAGATTTAACTTTTTCAAAAGACACCGTTTATTTAGATACTGTTTTTAACACCATCGGTTCAAGCACTTATACGTTAAAAGTATACAATCACAGTGATAAGGATATTAAAATTCCGCTTATTCAACTCGGCAAAGGACAAGATTCTAAATACCGTATGACGGTGGATGGTATGACCGGAGACAACAACCGGGTTTTTCATAATGTAGAATTATTAGCCAAAGACAGCTTGTTTATTTTTATTGAAATTACCAATAATGTTCCCGACGTTAATCCAACACAATTCCTTTATACCGACCAAATTCAGTTTGATACCGGAGCTAATTTCCAGAAAGTGGAGTTGGTTACTTTAATTCAGGATGCCTATTTTCTCTATCCGAAAAAATTTGATGACGGTACTACAGAAACCTTACCTATCGGTGATGATGAAATTTATGGTTTTTACTTAGATGAAAACGATCCTATTAACGGTAACGAATATGTTTGGGGCAATGACAAACCATATGTCGTCTACGGTTATGCCGCTGTGCCCGGTGGTAAAACGCTGAACGTGATGCCCGGCGCCAGGATACATTTTCATGCTGATTCCGGACTGATTGTTGGAAATGGTGCTACCTTAAAAGTAAATGGGGATTATTCAACTACTGACGCTTTAGAAAAAGAAGTCATTTTTGAGGGAGACCGACTGGAACCTGATTTTTCCGATGTACCGGGACAATGGGGCACCATTTGGCTGACCGATGGCAGTACCAACAATGAAATCAACCATTTGACTATTAAAAATTCCACCGTAGGTTTATTGATTGACCATAACGATGGTAATTATATGACCATAAAAAACACCCAGATTTATGATTCTTCCCTTAGGGGAATATATGCCAAAACGGCCAAAATCAAAGGAGAAAACATTGTAATCAATACCGCAGGACAATATGCTTTATCTTGTTCGCTAGGAGGTTCGTATGAATTCAAGCATTGTACTTTCAATAATAATTGGTCAAGCTCAAATCAATTGGCAGTACTGATTGATAATTATTATAAAGACGAAAACAACCAGCAGGTGGCATTCGATTTAGAGCAAGCCGATTTTTATAATTGCATCATTTTCGGTTCCAATCAAATAGAAATGCTGATGCTGAAAAGTACGGTCAGTCCTGAAACCAATTGGACAGCGCCACTATTTAGCAAGTGTCAGATAAAATTCAACAACACCAACAGTGCCTATGCCAACGATGCCAATTATACCTTTTTGAATGATGCCACCAATATCATCAAAAACGGGAAACCTGATTTTCAGAATCTTTACAAGAATAAAATGATGATTGGCGATGACTCAGCCGGTAATGGCTTTGGTGCCGATGTAGGGGTTTCTACTGACTTAATCAACACAGCAAGAGTGTCACCTAACATTGATTTAGGGGCTTATCAGCATATTACTTTTCCGGCGCCAACGGATTAATTTTTGAAAAAGGGATTTTTGGTTTCGTTTTTTTAGTCTAAATTTGCACCAACAACTACAACTAAAAATAACACAATGATTCATTTCTTCGGAAACGAAAGTTCCTCCTATTTTGCCGTACAGTCGCAAAACGAACTTTCAGCAGAAACCATCTCAAAATTAAACTGGCTTTTTGGCAACGCAAATAAAATAGAAAAATCCGTCCTGACGGATTTTTTTATTGGCCCTCGTGCCGCCATGGTAACCCCCTGGAGTACCAATGCCGTTGAAATCACCCAAAACATGGGCATTGAAGGCATAATCAGAATAGAAGAATTTCAAAAAGTTTCGGCTGACTTTACCGATTTTGACCCTATGCTTTCGCAAAAGTATACCGAATTACATCAGGACATTTACACTATCCGTATCCAACCGGAACCGATACTGGAAATTGAAGACATTGCCGCTTACAACCAACAGCAAGGTTTGGCACTCAGCGCAGAGGAAGTCGATTATTTAAACAGTGTTGCTGCAAAAATTGGTCGAAAACTAACCGATTCAGAAGTGTTTGGTTTCTCTCAAGTTAACTCAGAACACTGCCGTCACAAAATATTCAACGGAACGTTTGTGATTGACGGTGAAGAAAAACCAACCTCGCTTTTCAAACTCATCAAGAAAACATCCGCCGAAAATCCAAACGATATTGTTTCGGCGTATAAAGATAATGTAGCCTTCATCAAAGGTCCGAGAGTAACCCAATTCGCACCCAAAAGTGCCGACAAACCTGATTTTTACGAAACCAAAGAATTTGATTCGGTAATTTCCCTAAAAGCGGAAACTCACAATTTCCCTACTACGGTAGAGCCTTTTAATGGGGCGGCAACCGGGTCAGGTGGTGAAATTCGAGACAGACTTGCGGGCGGACAAGGTTCATTGCCTCTTGCCGGAACTGCCGTATACATGACAGCCTATTCTCGTTTGACTAAAAACAGAAACTGGGAAAACGGTATGACCAAGCGCAAATGGCTGTACCAAACACCGATGGATATTTTAATCAAAGCCTCAAATGGGGCTTCCGATTTCGGAAATAAATTTGGCCAACCTCTAATTACCGGCTCCATTCTTACCTTTGAACACCAAGAACAATCAGAATTTGAGGATGAACCCAATACTAATAGAAAGCTAGGTTACGACAAAGTCATCATGCAAGCCGGTGGCATTGGTTACGGAAAACTTGACCAATCCATCAAAAAGAAACCCGCAACCGGAGATAAAATCGTTATCCTTGGTGGTGAAAATTATAGAATTGGAATGGGAGGCGCTGCGGTTTCTTCAGCCGATACCGGTGCATTTGGTTCCGGAATAGAACTAAACGCCATCCAACGATCCAACCCCGAAATGCAAAAAAGAGCCGCCAATGCCATTCGCGGTATGGTGGAAAGCGATACCAATCCGATTGTTTCCATACACGACCACGGCGCGGGCGGGCATTTGAACTGTCTTTCCGAGTTGGTAGAAGAAACCGGCGGTTTGATTGATTTGGACAAATTACCTGTGGGTGACCCTACCCTTTCGGCCAAAGAAATCATTGGTAACGAATCGCAGGAAAGAATGGGATTGGTCATTGGTCAAAAAGATATTACAACTTTACAACGAATAGCCGAAAGAGAACGTTCACCTATGTATCAGGTGGGTGAAGTAACCAATAACAACCGTTTCACTTTTGAAAGTCAAACCACCGGCGCCAAACCAATGGATTTCGCCCTGGAAGATATGTTCGGCAGTTCGCCTAAAACCATTATGGCGGATAAAACCATTGATACAAATTATGCTGATTTAGAGTATTCCGCTATATACCTCCAAGACTATTTAAGAGAGGTTCTAAAACTGGAAGCCGTAGCCTGCAAAGACTGGTTGACCAATAAAGTCGACCGCTGTGTGGGCGGAAGAGTCGCTAAGCAACAATGTGCCGGACCGCTACAATTACCACTAAACAATGTGGGGGTTATGGCGTTGGATTATAACGGAAAAGAAGGTATTGCTACGTCTATCGGACATGCTCCTATTTCCGCTTTAATTGACCCGAAAGCCGGTAGCCGAAATGCGATTGCCGAAGCTTTATCCAATATTGTTTTTGCTCCGTTAAAAAAAAATCTGAAAAGTGTTTCGCTTTCAGCCAACTGGATGTGGGCTTGCAAAAATGAAGGCGAAGATGCCCGTTTATACGAAGCCGTTCAGGCTTGTTCTGATTTTGCAATTGAATTAGGCATCAACATTCCGACCGGAAAAGATTCCCTTTCGATGAAGCAAAAATACCCGAATGAGGAAGTGATTGCTCCGGGAACGGTAATTATATCCGCAGCCGGAAATTGTTCCAATATTACTAAAGTGGTCGAACCGGTGCTACAGAAAAACGGCGGTTCCATTTATTATATCAATCTTTCGCAAGACGATTATAAATTGGGTGGTAGTTCGTTTGCCCAAGTGTTGAATAAAATCGGAAAGGACACGCCAACGATTAAAGATGCTGCTTTCTTTAAAAAAGCATTCAATGCTGTTCAGGATTTAATCAAAGATCGACAAATCCTGGCCGGGCACGATATCGGTAGCGGTGGTTTAATAACTACCCTATTGGAGATGTGCTTTGCTGACAATCATTTGGGAGCTACAATTGATTTCTCTTCATTGGTTGAAAAAGATTTAGTGAAGATTTTATTTGCGGAAAACATTGGACTGGTGCTTCAGGCTAAAGACGATACAACATTTGAAAAAGCATTAGCCGGTATCGAGTATTTCAAAATTGGTAAAGTTGTCCATTCAGCAACATTGAGTGTTCAGGATGTAGTACTTGACATCCCGGCGTTACGAGACGATTGGTTTGAAACTTCTTTCTTATTAGATCAAAAACAAACCAAAAACGACAAAGCTCGAGAGCGTTTTAACAATTACAGTCATCAAGCACTACAGTATCAATTCCCTAACCATTTTACCGGTATAAAACCAATTATTGACCATAGTCAACTGCGTCCGAAAGCTGCCATCATTCGTGAAAAAGGTAGTAATTCCGAGCGTGAAATGGCCAATGCCATGTACTTGGCCGGTTTTGATGTCAAAGACGTACACATGACCGATTTGATTTCGGGACGTGAAACCTTAGAAGACATTCAATTTATTGGTGCCGTTGGTGGTTTCTCCAATTCGGATGTTTTAGGTTCAGCCAAAGGTTGGGCCGGTGCTTTCAAATACAACGAAAAAGCCAACCAAGCCTTAAAGAATTTCTTCCTGAGAGAAGATACGTTATCGGTCGGAATCTGCAACGGATGCCAATTGTTTATGGAACTGGAATTGGTAAATCCGGAACACGAAGTGCATGGCAAAATGCATCACAACGACAGTCACAAACACGAAAGTATCTTCACTTCGGTACAAGTACAGGAAAACCATTCGGTCATGCTGAAAACCTTAGCCGGAACTACACTTGGCGTATGGGTATCGCATGGTGAAGGCAAGTTCAAATTGCCTTATGAAGAACATCACTATAACATCGTGGCCAAATATGCCTACGAAGGTTATCCTGCTAATCCCAATGGTTCTGATTACAACACAGCCATGCTTTGCGATAAATCCGGAAGACATTTAGTCATGATGCCGCACATTGAGCGTTCCACTTTCCCTTGGAACTGGGCGCATTATCCGGACAGAGGACAAAAAGACGAAGTATCCCCGTGGATAGAAGCCTTTGTCAATGCGAGAGAATGGATTGAAAAACAATAAAAATTAAAAAAGCACTTTCTAACCAAAGTGCTTTTTTGTATCATTGTAAAAAGATTTTTATGAGCCATTCCAAGACTTGCCTGAATTGTGAAAGACCTACTATCGAAAATTTTTGCTCTTTTTGCGGACAAAAAACGGATACCCATAAAATTACCTTTAAACACTTCTTTTTTCATGATATCATACATGGTGTATGGCATTTTGAAAAAGGGATTTGGTTTACCTTAAAAGCAGCACTCTTCAGACCCGGAAAAGCCGCATTAGACTACATAAGTGGTAAAAGAATCCGCTATTACAATGTCTTTTATTTAATCTTGTTACTCATTGGATTGAATATTTTCATAAATCACATACAAGATCAATTATCACATTATTATTTTAATATAAATCCGGAACCCGAAACCGATACTGCCGGAAAAAAAGTTGATGATTTTTTAAGTAATAATTCAAAACTTATTCTGTTTTCATTTATTCCGCTATTCGCCATCAATAGTTTTATGCTTTTCAGGAGAAAGAAATTGAATTTTAGTGAGCATTTTATCATTTCCGGAATGATGTTTTTAGGGATAATGACTATTGTGACCCTCACTTCCTTATTTTATTTTACCGATTATATGAACTATACGGACTTCATTTCGCCTATGTTCAATATCATCACTCCTGCCTTGATTTTAATTTACCTAATCATAAATTATTACAAAACTTTTGCCGAGACCTATACTATATTTCAGAATAGTATTCGTGTCTTTTCATTTATTACACTGCTCTTGCTGGAAGTCGCCCTTTTAATTATACTAATGATTGGTTATTTCACCCATTGGGAATACAACCTTCAAGTAATTTATCACTAACAAAATTCGTATGAGCCATTCGCCTAATTGTTTAAATTGTGAAGTCCAGATAACAGGAAAATTCTGTTCCAATTGCGGACAAAAAACAGACACCCATAGAATCACCTTCAAACATTTCATTTTTCACGATATTCTTCATGGCGTTTGGCATTTTGAAAAAGGGATTTTATTTACCTTAAAGGAAGCTATGCTTCGTCCGGGAAAAGCGGCTTTAGATTACATCGAAGGAAAAAGAATCCGCTATTACAATGTTTTTTATCTAATCTTGTTACTGATTGGATTAGGCATTTTTATTGAAAACGTTTATATCAATTCGTTACACAAATACCATTCCTTTATCCCTGATGATCAATCAGATGAAGTCAACAATCCGGTTTATGATTTTTTAGGTAAATATGTAAAATTCTTTTTAGCATTAGCCATTCCTGCCTTTTCCTTAAACAGTTTTATTTTATTCAATAAAAAGAAGCTATTTTATAGTGAACACTTAATCATTTTTGGAATGATGTATTTGGGAATTATTATGATTACACTTGTTGGTAATCTGATGTATTTCTTTGAATTTATTGAACCCGTTGCTTTTCTATCCTATTTTGCAGATTTGATAATGCCTTTTTTATTAATTATCTATTTAGCCTTTGGATTTTATGGAGCCTTTGGTAATGACTACAAAAAATGGAATTTTGCTTTACGGTTATTTATTTATCTTACACTGATTATTGTAGAGTTAAAGTTATTAGGTTTTATTTTAAAAACAATTTTACTAAATCAATAACTGTCATATGAGCCATAACAACAATTGTTTAAACTGTAATACCTCGCTTGTTGATGCCTTTTGTCCTCATTGTGGTCAAAAAGCGGACACACACCAAATCACTTTTAAACATTTTATTTTTCATGACATCCTGCACGGAGTATGGCATTTTGAAAAGGGAATTTTATTTACTTTAAAAGAAGCACTCTTCAGACCCAGTCAGGCAGCATTAGATTACATAAGCGGAAAAAGAATACGATATTACAATGTCTTTTATCTTTCTCTTTTGGTTATCGGATTAAACATCCTACTTATTCATTTTTATAACGAATTCAAAGTAGAAAACAACATAACCGTAGGAAGAAACAATACCCCCAACGTAACCAAATTCTTTGCCGACAACGTAAAAATCATACTCTTCAGCATTGTCCCCCTATTGGCGCTAAATGCTTACATGCTGTTCAAGAGGTTACGACTCAATCTAGCGGAACATTTCATATTGGCTGGCATTTGTCTGCTCGGAATTTTAATTGTTGCCTTGTTTTTCAATCTGACAAACTTTCTAAACGAAAGAGAATTTGGCAATTTCTTCGGAATTTTAGAGCTCCTTTTCTTCTTCATCCTGCTCTTTTATCCCCTTTGGCCTTACTACAATGCCATAAAAAACCACTACACTTTCCTTGGAGCGCTTTGGCGAGTACTGGTATTTCAATTGATAATTTTTATAGAAGTTTCAATACTAATAGCTGTGATAATTATATATCTCACTAATGGAAAAGGAGATTTTTACATAAGTCTATAACTATCCTTAAATATCCCAATTAAAATATTCTTGCGCAATAAAATTGGTAAACAGAGAAATAAAAAAAACTCCTGAAATTCAGGAGTTTTTTATTGAATGCGCAATTTTTCTAAAAGCGGTAACCAATAGTAGCTTGGTACCACATGTTTTTATAACGCGGTGTAGTCGACGTGCCATCACCATTATTATTCTTCACATCCCATCCGGCCCTTACGCCTATTACTAAATGGTCTACATTAAAATCGGCACCACCGGTTAAACAAAAGGTGTTTTTACGAATATTATCATTACTGAATTCATCCTCTTGTGTTGATGAAATAGTACCTCCTTTAAAATCGTCCTTCTGTTTTAACAAATAAGAAAATTGAGGTCCGAATAAAAGCGACACATTTTCCACCGGTTTAAAAGAAATCAAAAGCGGTACGTCTATATAATCCGTAGTTCGAGTCATTTCATAAGAATTCCCTAAAAAAGTCCCCGTTGATTTAAATCCTTTTTGCGAAAACAACACTTCCGGTTGTACTCCAAAATACTTACCTATAGGGATAGCTATAAACCCTCCGGCAGCAAAGCCAAATTTTGAATTGGCCACAAAGTCTTCGCCTTCCGAGTCATAAACGTTAGATAAATTAACTCCCCCTTTTATCCCTATAAACATCTTGTCACGGTTATCCACCGTTGTCGTTGGGTCGGTCTGCGCTACAGTGCTCGTGACTGTCAGCACCATCATTGCCATGATTAAAATTACTCTTTTCATAGTTATCAGTGTTAAGTTATATACCTATTTTCCTTGCTCTCATAAAGCAATACCGTAAATTTCGATATAAACTAAGATCTTATTCTTACATAACTATGAGTATGATTTATATAATTATGGCGTGTCCCTACGGGCCAGGCTGTCCGCACTACATGGTAGTTTGCTCCCATCCCTCACGCAAAGAAAAAATTGTCCATTACAAAGCGTAAATCGTCCATTTTTTGACAAAACAAAACAGCCCAACTTTGTACCGTCAATAAGACATAACTTTAAAACACAAAAAAAATGACACGTTTACAAGCTTTAAACCCGGAAACCACTACAGGAAAAACCAAAGAATTATTCAACGCTGTACAAAGCAAACTAGGTATTGTGCCCAACATGATGCGTACCATGGGAAATTCAGATGCCGTACTCGAAGGCTATCTTAATTTAAGTGGCGCTTTGTCCAAAGGGAAATTAAACAACCGCACCGGAGAACTGATTGCTTTAGCTGTGGCAGAAAGCAACAATTGTTTGTATTGTACAGCGGCCCATACGTTTATCGGAGAAAACTTATTAAAAACTGACTTGTCCGTTTTAGAAGCGGCCCGTTCCGGTGAATCAGCAGACAGCAAAACAAAAGCCATTTTAAAATTGGCTAAAACCTTGGTCTCAAAAAATGGCCAGGTAAATGATGAGGATGTAACTACTGCTAAAAATGCCGGAATCACTGACGGAGAAATTGCCGAAGTGGTGGCTCACGTGGCATTGAATATTTTGACCAACTACTTCAACAATACAGCAAACACGGAAGTTGATTTTCCGGCCGTAGCAACTTTATAAGCCTTAGTAAAACCAATCAAGGGCAGTTACGAACACCTCCTAACTGCCTTTTTTAGTACATTTGATTTATGGAACCACAAAGACATCCGCTTCCTCCGTTTACTATGGAGACAGCATTACAAAAAGTGCAAGCTGCCGAAGAGGCTTGGAATACCAAAGACCCTGAAAAAGTAGCCCTAGCCTACACCGTCGATACCGAATGGCGCAACCGCACCGAATTTATCAATGGCCGAGAAGCCGTCAAACAATTCCTTACCCAAAAGTGGAAAAAAGAACTCGGCTACAAACTCAAAAAGGAACTTTGGGGATTTAGAGAAAACCGCATGGCCGTTCGTTTTGAATACGAATGGCACGATGCCGCCGGACAATGGTACCGAAGTTACGGCAATGAACTCTGGGAATTTGATGCCAACGGCTATATGCAAAAACGGTTTGCCAGCATCAACGATTTGGAAATAGAAGAAAAAGACAGAAGATTATGAGCGCTACGCAAGCCCTGACCCTAACCAATCCTCAAAACGGAAACCTTGCCTTTAAGGTTTTCAGTTTTGAAGATAACAATCATTTTGACCATCTGCAGCGCAATAATTATTATTCTCTCATTTGGGTAACCAAAGGAACAGGAAAAATAAAAGCTGATTTTTCAGAGTATCACTTCGACGAAAATGTATTGTTGGCCTTTTCGCCTTACCAGCCTTTTATGATATGTGCTGCCGAACCGCTTGAGGGAATAGCCATTCATTTTCATCCTGATTTTTATTGCATCCACATGCATCAAAAAGAAGTGTCTTGTAACGGGGTTTTGTTTAACAACATCTACCAGCCTCCCTACACTCATATCGATGAGACAGCCTCAGCAACCTTTGATTTAATTATAACCCAAATCAAAAACGAGATGCAGCGACAAGAATTGGCTCAGTACGAATTGTTGGTTTCCTATCTTAAAGTCATTCTGATAACGGCTTCCCGACTTAAAACAGAGCAATTACAAGAGCAAACTTCCGCAATGCCTAATACCAAAGAACCTATCATTTTGCAAAATCTGAAAGAAGCTATAGAAGAACATTTTAAAACCAAGCATTCTCCCAGCCATTATGCCGAACACTTGAACATTTCAGCAAAGGCATTGGCCAAGCTCACCAAAACCCATTTCAACAAAACACTGACCGATTTAATTGCAGAACGCATTATCATTGAGGCCAAAAGGGAATTATACCTGACCAACAAAGCCGTTAAAGAAATTGCCTATGAGTTGGGCTATGATGACGAACATTACTTCAGTCGTTTTTTCAAAACCAACGCCGATGTTTCTCCACAATTGTACCGAGAAACAGTAGGTTTTGCCAAACAAACTCCGCTTACCGGAATATAATTTATTTTTTGGGCGTGTCCCTTTATCCTGAAAAGGATTTCAGGATAAAGGGCCGGGCTGTCCGGGCTACACGGTAGCCTCTCCCATCCCTCACGCGATAGCTTACATAGCAAAATACCGTCACTTCCCAACCCAAAAGCATCCTATTTTTAACCCCTAAAGAGGCCAAATTCACAAACCCCTGAGCTTTTTACAAATTCGTCCTGATGACTTTTACAACTGATCAGGACGAGTTGACCAACTCTTCAGGACGAGTTCAAAAAGTCATCAGGACGAATTGACGAAACTTTTCGCAAAACAAAAACCTATGATATATAGAGGAGGAATCCCAGTGGGCATCTGATACGCGAGCTTCACCTCGCCAATACTACTCACATAAAAATCCCGTAGGGATGTTAGTTTGGTAACAACGGGTTTCAACCCGTTGCAAAACAAAAAAGCCCTTCACAAAAGTGAAGGGCTTTCTAAAAAAGGCAGCGACATACTCTCCCACATAACTGCAGTACCATCTGCGCAGTCGGGCTTAACTTCTCTGTTC
>NZ_JAAATZ010000001.1:3092500-3273945 GCF_010119235.1 Flavobacterium phycosphaerae
GGACAGACTTATACGATTCTTGTAGATCGATTTACAGCAACTTCATCGGCAGGATTCACATTAGATTTTACCGGTACCACAGCCACCGTTACGAGCCCCAACCCTTCTTTTACAGCTACAACCGCTTGCGTGGGAACACCAACTCAATTCACCAATACTACTAACGGAAATTACACCTATAATTGGACTTTTGGCGATGGATTCACTTCCACATTAAAAAATCCGACCCATACTTATGCAGCAGCGGGAACTTACAACGCCACACTTTTATTAACAGCTGTTCCGGGGGATGTCAAAACGCTATAACACAATCGGTAACCGTAAAACCATTTCCGACTGTTGATGCAGGAACGGCTGCTGCAATTTGCTCGGGCGGATGTGTAACATTGGGAGGTACAACAAATGCTATTGGTGCTACCGAACCGGCTGTATTTACTAACGGAGGAACTTATGCTATACCAGACAATAATACAACAGGAGTCAACTCACCAATAACAGTAAGTGGTATCGCTCCAACTACCATTACAAACACCTCTATTGCCTCAGTATGTTTATCAATAACCCACGCTTGGGATGAGGATTTAGATATTTTTCTTGAATGTCCAAACGGTACTAGAATTCAGCTATCAACTGACAACGGAACTTCGGGAGATAACTATACCAATACTTGTTTTACGCCTACTTCTACCAACCCGGTAACTTCCGGTTTGGCTCCTTTTTCGGGAACGTATTCACCTGAGCAAGCTTTTAGTCTTTTAAATGGTTGCAATGCCAATGGTACCTGGCAACTTTTTGTTCGGGATGATGCCGGGGCAATATCAGGAAACATTACGGGCTGGACGATAACCTTTAATAATGATTTACCTCCTTTTACTTGGTCACCAACAACAGCAATGACTAATACCACAACATTATCACCAACAGTTTGTCCGACTTCAACCACCACATATACATTAACCGGAAATAACGGAACCGGTTGTACTACTTCGGATACTGTTACCGTAAATGTAAATGCTTCTGTCACTCCTACTTTTACGGCTGTCGGTCCTATTTGTTCCGGTGCCACATTATCGGCTTTGCCAACCACCTCTACTAATGGCATTACGGGAACTTGGGCACCCGCTTTAAACAACACGGCAACAACAACCTATACTTTTACACCAACAACAGGACAATGTGCTACTACAACGACTTTGACCATAACTGTTAACCCAAATATCACTCCGACATTTACAGTAGTAGCTCCTATTTGCTCGGGAGGAACTTTATCGGCTTTGCCTACTACTTCTAACAATAGTATTACAGGAACCTGGGCGCCGGCATTGAACAATACAGCAACAACAACCTATACTTTTACACCAACAGTAGGTCAGTGTGCCACGACAGCCACATTAACCATAACGGTGAATCCTAATATTACTCCCACCTTTACAGCAGTAGCTCCGATTTGTTCAGGAGGAACATTATCCGCATTACCTACTACTTCTACTAATGGCATCTCAGGAGCATGGACACCCGCTTTGAGCAACACAGCAACAACAACCTATACTTTTACACCAACAGTAGGGCAATGTGCTACGACAACCACATTAACCATAACGGTGAATCCTAATATTAGTCCCTCCTTTACAGCAGTAGCTCCGATTTGCTCGGGAACAGCGTTATCGGCTTTGCCAACCACTTCTAATAACGGTATTACAGGAACTTGGGCTCCGGCTTTAAGCAACACGGCAACTAACACCTATACCTTCACACCAACCGCAGGATTATGTGCTACGACAACTAGTTTAACTATTACGGTAAATAACAATCCAACTATAACCGGTACATTGACTTTTTGTAATGGCAGTACTTCTCAATTGAATGGATCCGGAACGCCTGCCGCTGTTACTCCATGGGTTTCTTCTAATACCGCAGTGGCAACTATTAGTAGTACGGGGTTAGTAACCGGAATTTCAAATGGGACCTCAACCATAACTTATACCGATAGTAACGGTTGTTTTATAACGGCAACAATTACGATTGCCACAAATATAATTCCAACTTTTACAGCGGTGCCTCCCATTTGTTCGGGAGCCACTTTATCGCCTTTACCTACCACTTCGAACAACAGTATAAGCGGAACTTGGGCACCTGCGTTGGATAATACCGCTACAACGACTTATACCTTTACGCCAACAACAGGACAATGTGCTCAGAATACAACTTTAACTATTACCGTTAATCCAAACCTTACACCAACGTTCACAGCAGTGGCTCCCATTTGTTCAGGCGCTGCTTTATCGGCTTTGCCAACGACATCTAATAATGGCTTTACAGGGACTTGGGCGCCGGCTTTAAACAATACAGTTACCACAACTTATACCTTTACACCAACAACAGGACAATGTGCGACAATTACAACATTAACCATCACAGTTAATTCTAACATTACACCAACTTTTACAGCAGTAACCCCCATTTGTTCGGGAGCCACTTTATTGCCTTTACCTACCACTTCTACTAATGGATTTAGCGGAACTTGGTCGCCGGTTTTAAATAATACTGCCACAACAGTATATACTTTTACTCCAACAACAGGACAGTGTGCCACAACCACAACCTTAACCATTACAGTTAATTCGAATAGTATTCCAAACTTCACTCCGGTAGCACCAATATGCTCGGGAGGTGTCTTAGCAGCTTTACCAACCACTTCCAATGATGGGTTTACCGGAACTTGGGCACCGGCTTTAGACAATACTGCAACAACAACGTATACATTTACTCCAACTACAGGGCAATGTGCTTTAGCAACAACCTTAACCATTACAGTTAATGCTAAGATTACACCAACATTCACAGCAGTGACTCCCATTTGTTCAGGAGGTTCTTTATCGGCTTTACCAACAACATCTAATAATGGTTTCACCGGAACTTGGGCACCGGCTTTAGACAATACTGTAACCACTACTTATACATTTACTCCAAGTATAGGACAATGTGCACTGACAACCACTTTAACCATAACCGTAAATCCGAATATTATACCAACCTTTACGGCGGTGACCCCTATCTGTTCGGGAGGCACTTTATCGGCTTTGCCTACAACTTCTAACAATGGGTATACCGGAACTTGGTCACCTACTTTGAATAATACCGCTACAACAACATACACGTTCACACCAACCATTGGACAATGTGCTACCACAACTACTTTAATCATCACTGTAAATGCTAATCCAACCATAACCGGAAGCTTGACATTCTGTAATGGTAGTACCTCACAACTTACCGGTTCAGGGACAGCAGCAGTACTTAGTCCGTGGATTTCATCAAACACTGGCGTGGCAACCGTATCTAATACCGGATTAGTGACCGGGATTTCGAATGGGACTTCAATTATAACCTATACCGATATCAATGGCTGCTTTGTAACTGCAACCGTTACTATAGCAACGAATATAATTCCAACTTTTACAGCCGTGGCTCCTATTTGTTCAGGAGGAACTTTATCGGCTTTGCCAACCACTTCCAATAATAGTATTACAGGACTATGGTCACCTGCTTTAGATAACACTACCACTACAACTTATACGTTTACACCGACGGTCGGTCAATGTGCTGTGACCAATACTTTGACAATTAATGTCACTCCGAATAGTACACCTAGCTTTACGGCGGTAGCTCCGATTTGTTCGGGAACAACTTTATCTCCTTTACCAACCACTTCAAACGATGGATTTACAGGAAGTTGGACACCTGCTTTGAACAATACCGCAACTACAACTTACACGTTTACACCAACAAGCGGGCAATGTGCCACTACTTCTACTTTAACTATTACAGTTAATCCGAAAATCACACCAACATTCACCCCTGTGGCTCCTATTTGTTCGGGAGCAGCTTTATCGGCTTTGCCTACGACATCAAATAATGGATTTACTGGAACCTGGTCTCCGGCTATTAACAACACAGCAACTACAACGTATACTTTTACCCCAATGGCCGGACAATGTGCTACAAACAGAAACTTTACCATTACGGTTAATCCTAATATTACACCAACCTTTACAGCAGTAGCCCCAATTTGCTCGGGTGGAACATTATCTCCTTTGCCAACTACCTCAAATAATGGATATACCGGTACTTGGTCACCAGCCCTAGACAATACTGCAACCACAACCTATACTTTTACCCCAACTACCGGACAGTGTGCTACAACGACGACTTTAACCATTACTGTAAACCCAAATATTACCCCAACGTTTACAGCCGTGACTCCGATTTGTTCTGGCGGAACTTTATCAGCTTTACCAACGACATCTAATAATGGCTTCACCGGAACTTGGGCTCCGGCTTTAGACAATACTGCAACAACAACTTATACGTTTACGCCAACTACCGGACAGTGTGCTACAACCACCTCTTTAACCATTACTGTAAATCCGAATATTACCCCAACGTTTACAGCCGTGGCTCCGATTTGTTCTGGGGGGACTTTATCAGCTTTGCCAACTACATCAAACAATGGCTATACCGGAACATGGACTCCGGCGTTAGATAATACCGCAACCTCGACTTATACGTTTACACCAAATACCGGACAGTGTGCTACCGCCACCACTCTGACGATAACTGTAAATTCGAAACCAACTATTACCGGGAATTTGACTTTTTGTAATGGCAGCACATCGCAACTCATAGGTTCAGGGACACCTGCTGTCTTTACACCTTGGGTTTCTTCCAATACCGCTGTAGCCACCATTGACAATACCGGATTGGTTACCGGCATTACCAATGGTACCACCTCCATCACTTATACAGATAGTAATGGTTGTTTTGTAAAAGCAACAGTTGTTGTTGCCACAAATATTCTCCCGTCTTTTACTGCCGTGGCTCCAATTTGTTCGGGGGGAACGCTAACTACACTTCCGACAACATCTAATAATGGCATCACGGGAACTTGGGCTCCGGCTTTAGACAATACAACAACCACAACCTATACGTTTACACCAACAACCGGACAATGTGCTTTAGTTACTACTTTAACCATTACGGTAAATCCTAATATTACTCCAATCTTTACAGCCGTGGCTCCGATTTGTTCAGGAGGAACATTATCCGCTTTACCTACTACTTCTAATAATGGGATTAACGGTACTTGGACTCCCGCACTAGACAACACTACAACTACTACCTATACATTTACACCAACAACCGGACAATGTGCTTTGGTTACTACTTTAACCATTACGGTTAATCCCAATATTACTCCAACGTTCACAGCGGTGGCTCCTATTTGTTCGGGAACTCCTTTATCGGCATTGCCTACGACTTCTAATAATGGGTATACCGGAACCTGGGCTCCGACTCTAAATAATACCACTACAACAACTTACACTTTTACTCCAACAACCGGACAATGTGCTACAACAACTACTTTAACTATAACGGTTAATCCTAACATCACGCCCACATTCACCGCGGTGGCTCCTATTTGTTCGGGTGGAACTTTAACAGCATTGCCAACTACCTCAAACAATGGTTATACCGGAACTTGGTCTCCGATTATAGATAATACCGCTACAACAACTTATACATTTACACCAACGACAGGACAATGTGCTACAACAACTACTTTAACCATTACGGTTAATCCTAACATCACGCCCACATTCACCGCTGTGGCTCCTATTTGTTCGGGTGGAACTTTAACAGTATTACCAACCACCTCAAACAATGGCTATACCGGAACATGGACACCAACTCTGGATAATACCGCTACAACAACATACACCTTTACGCCAACAACAGGGCAATGTGCCACAACAGCTACTTTAACTATAACAGTAAATCCTAATATTACACCAACTTTTACTGCAGTGGCACCAATTTGTTCGGGAGCGACATTATCTCCTTTGCCAACCTCCTCAAACAATGGCTATACCGGAACTTGGTCACCAACTTTGAATAATACTGCTACTACAACATACACATTTACGCCAACAACCGGACAATGTGCTTTAGTTACTACTTTAACCATTACGGTTAATCCTAATATTACACCAACATTCACGACAGTCGCCCCTATTTGTTCGGGAACTCCTTTACCGGCTTTACCAACTGCCTCAAATAATGGCTATACCGGAACTTGGTCACCAACTTTGAATAACACGGTTACAACCACTTACACCTTTACCCCAGCCACAGGACAATGTGCTACCACAACTACATTAACGATAACGGTTATTCCGAATGTACTGCCGTCCTTTGCTTCGGTGGCTCCTATTTGTTCGGGAGATGCTTTATCGGCTTTGCCCACCACTTCAAACAATAGCTACACGGGAACATGGTCACCGGCTTTGGACAATACCAGCACCACAACTTATACATTTACCCCTACTACCGGGCAATGTGCTACAACAGCAAGTTTAACAATAACCGTTTATGCTCTGCCACTATTGAACTCACTTTCACCATTGTATTATTGTGACCCTAATAATGATGGATTCGGAACGTTCGATTTGACACAAGTTATTCCGATTATTACAGGAGGAAATCCTTATCCGGTTAGTTTTCATGAAACTATAACCGATGCACAAATTAATGGTACAGTCATCCCGAATCCGTCAGCTTATCCAAACATTTTTGCTGATTATCAAACTATTTTTATCCGAGTTGAATCGGTTGAGACTTCAATGTGTTATAAAATAATTACTTTGGAGTTGATTGTAAATCCAACCCCGGAAGCCACTGAACCGGAAGATTATCATGTATGTGACAACGATTATGATGGTTTTGCCAGTTTTAATTTAACTTCCATAACACCGGAAGTGATGGGAACCATAAATCCGGCTACCCATACTATTACTTATTACACCAGTCTAGCAAATGCAACCTCAGAAACGAATCCGATAAGCAATCTTACCAATTTCATTAATCAAACCATTGACACCCAAACGATATGGATTCGCGTAGAAACTACTGCTACAGGTTGTTCTGATATCGTTACTTTGCAATTGATTGTAGATCCTTTACCAACGGCTATGCAACCTGCGTATCTTCCTTATTCTTTATGTGATGACAGCCTGCCAAATGCCTATGAAGTTTTTGATTTGGGTTCGAAAATTACGGATATATTAATGGGACAAACCGGTGTGACTGTTACTTTTTACTATAGTCAGACTGATGCTGTGACAGCTGTCAACCCGTTGCCATTACTTTATACCAATGCGGTTCCGGCAGTACAAACCTTATGGATAAGATTAGAAAATGACGATACCGGATGCTTTGTGCTTTCTACGATAGATATTCGGGTCGAGCCTATACCAAGTCCTATTCCGCCGGTTGAGCCATTTACCATATGCGATACCAATCAGGATGGCGTGGATGGATTTAATTTGAATACGCTGACAGCCGATATTTTGCAGGGTGCCGATTATACCATCACCTACCACGAAACCATTACCGATGCCGAATTAGGAAATAATCCTTTGGCGAGTCCGTATTTCAATTTGTATCCGTTTATTCAATTTATCTATGCCTCGGCTGTAGACAATGTGAACGGTTGTCGCAGTGTGATTCCAATTGAATTGCATGTGGAACCGCAACCCAAAATGCCAATAACCATAGCGCCTTTGGTTCAGTGCGATCAGGATAATAACCCTCAAAATCTATCGATGTTATTTGATTTAACTCAAATTACACCACTTGTTTTAGCCAATCAGGATTTACCATCGGCTAGTTATACTGTAACTTATTATACTTCTCAAGCTAATGCTATAGTCGGTTTGAATCCTGTTATTAATACAACTAGTTATACCGGAGCCAATCATCAAATTATTTGGGTTAAAGTAGAAAATAACGCTTCAGATTGTTTTGCTATTGGTTCTTTTGAGTTATTAATCAATCCGCCATTGCCGCTAATCACACCAACCCCTTTAAATATGTGTGACGATGATGCGATACCGAATAATTTATTCACTGTTTTTGATTTAACCGTTAAGAATAATGAAATTACACAAAATCAGGCCGGTATGACCGTAACCTACTACCCTAGTTATCCTGTTACAGCATCAAGCATTCCTATTTCAAATTCGACCGCTTATACAAATAGCTCACCATCCGTACAAACATTGGGAGTAATGGTTACCAATGCCCAAGGTTGTCGCAGTTATACCACTTTAGACATTAGAGTGTTACCAATTCCGACACCAAATAATCCACATACCTATAGTCCTGAAATGGTTCTGCCTATGCAATGTGAAACGGTGGCCGGTTCAGGAGTTGCCTTATTTGATTTGACATTAAATCAAAATTATATCACGAATGGCAATCCTAATGAGGAATTACATTATTTCCCAACGCATACCGATTTGGAAAATAATACCAACGAAATTATGGTTCCTACTTCGGCTTTAGTTGGAGATAGTAGCATTGCCGGTACAACTATTAATCAAATTCAATATGTTTATATCGCGGTAAGCAACAACGCATTCATTGATTATACCGGTAGAAAATGCTATAAAGAAGTGCAGCAAGGTTTCATTGTGAATCCATTACCGGTGGTAGCCACAATCCCCGATTTTCAAATTTGTGAAAATGATCCATCAGGGGTGAATGATGGCTTTGAGGTATTTGATTTAACTTCACAAACCTCAACTTTATTGACAGGCAATCAAACCACTCCGGTATCCAATTACAGTGTTACATTTTACGAAGATGCCGGTTTGACCTTACCTATAAACAGTCCGACAACTTACATTAATACGAATAATCCGCAACCGGTATTTGTACAAATCACCAACACTACTACCGGATGTAAAAGTGCCGTTGGAAGTTTCATTATTAAAGTAAATCCGAAACCAACCGCCACAGCTCCTGCTAATTTTGAAACTTGTGATACCGATGGTACTAATGATGGCTTCTTTACTTTGGATTTAAACACTTATATAAACGGAATTATTGGCACTCAAACCAATGTAACCGCAACTTTTTACAACAATCAGACAGAAGCACAAAATGGTGTTAATGCCATAACTGACTTAACCAACTATCAAGCCGATACCCATACCCTTTGGATTCGTGTGGAAGATAACTCAACGGGCTGTTTCCAATTAGCCCAATTTACGCTAACAGTTGAAAAGCTGGCTGAACCTTTTATAACTTCGGGTAGCGATACTATTTGTGTCGAATATGGCAGCAACACTTTAATCAGTGGATTGCAATTGAACAGTGGGATTACCAATTCCAATTATACTTTTACATGGTCATTTGGGGGTACTGTAATCCCGAATGCCACTGGTCCTATTCATACGATTAACACTGTTGCTCCGGGCGATTATACAGTAGTGGCCACCAGTAATAATCCTCCATTATTGGGTTGTGTCTCTACTGTTTCGAATACGTTTACCGTGATTCAATCGGGACCGGCTATGGCTTCTAATCCGGCTTATAGTATTACTAATGCATTTGATGCTAATCAAATTGTGACGGTAAATGTGTTAGGATTCGGTCTTTATGAATACAGTTTAGATGACGGTCCGTTCCAAAGCAGTAATGTTTTTCAAAATCTGGCTATAGGTCCACATACGGTAACCGTTCGAGATGTTAAAACGAATAATAGTTGTGGTGAAATTTTGTTGATGGATATACAAACCATTGATTATCCGCATTACTTTACGCCCAATAACGATGGTTTTCACGACACATGGAATGTAACAGGATTGGAAAATCAGCCGGCACGTTTATACATTTTTGACCGTTATGGCAAATTACTGAAACAACTGAGTACTTCAGGAGATGGCTGGGACGGGACATACAACGGACATGAACTTCCGGCTACCGATTACTGGTTCAAAGTAGAATATCCGAGTGGTTTAGAATGGAAAGAATTTAAAGCCCATTTCTCGCTGAAACGATAAGTTAGTGAGGTAATTTATCTTTGATAACGCCATAAAGAAACGTTCCAAAAACAGCACCAATCAATATTAATCCTGCACTTAAAAAACCGGCTCCCAGAAGAATAAAAATAGGACCCGGACAAGCACCAACTAGTGCCCAACCTAAACCAAAAAGAGTACCGCCAATTAGATAGCGCACGGTTCCTTTTTCTTTATCCAAAATAACAATCGGGTTACCTGCTATATCTTTCAATTGCTTTCTTTTGATAAGTTGAATCCCAATCACTCCTGTAGCAATGGCCACCATGATGATGCCAAACATGTGAAACGACTGAAACTGAAACATTTCATAAATACGGTACCAGGACACCGCTTCTGCCTTGGTTAATACAATACCGAAAACAAAACCAACCAATATAAATTTGAATAATTTCATAGCTTAAAAAAGTAAAGGTAAAATAAAATGAGCCATAATTAATCCGCCCACAAAGAAACCTATGACCGCTTTTAAAGACGGTAATTGTAGGTTGCTCATTCCGGAAATGGCATGCCCCGAAGTACAACCTCCGGCATAGCGAGAACCAAAACCAATCAGGATCCCCCCACAATAAGGATTAAAATCATTTTGGGCGATTGGAAGACTTGATTACCAAATATAGCATCCGGCAACACTTTTCCATTAGGCGCATCAATATTCATGGCCGCTAATTGCTCTACGGTTTTTGGATTTAAAGTCACATTGGAAGCATCATTTAAAAAGTGAATCGCCACGTAACCTCCAATCATAGCCCCTATTACCACGGCTAAATTCCAGCGTTGTGATTTCCAGTCCCAATCAAAGAAAGGCACTTTTTTCCCCACTCCCGTCATGGCACAAAGCGAACGAAGATTGGAAGACATTCCAAAAGCTTTTCCGAAATAAATAAGTGTCAGCATAATCAAACCAATCAGAAAACCTGAAATGGCCCAATGCCAAGTGTGCGTGATATATTCCATTTTGAATATTTTTTACAAAAATAGCAATATTAACCATTTGCAACCTTACTCCTTTTTATTAAAAATAAAGTATTTTTGGCTTCAAATTGATAAGATAACATGAAAAACTACTCGATAGAAATAAAATGGGCGATTCGCTTTACCTTACTGACATTAGCCTGGGCCATAGGCGAAAAATTTGCAGGATTGCATGACAAATTTATTGCTGATTATGCGCTTTATACTAATCTTTTTGGTTTTCCGGCACTATTGTTTTTCATCTTAGCTTTGAAGGAAAAGAAAAAATACTTTTTCAACGGAACTATGACTTGGACGCAAGGATTTGTCAGCGGAGTGATTTTATCATTTGTTATTGCTTTATTTACCCCCATTACGCAGTATGTTATTTATAAAAGCATTACGCCGCATTTTTTTGACACTATTATTGCTTACAAATTAAAAAGCGGTTTTATGACTGCGGAAGTAGCCCAACAATATTTCAATTTACAAACTTATATGTTGCAAAATTCATTCAGTAATTTGTCAATGGGTATTATTACCGGAGCATTGGTTTCTCTATTCATCAGAACCAAAAAATAAAGTTGCACGGTTATTGTGTTATCCAAAAAAAATATTTCACCATGAAAAAATAATCAAACTAAGTTATTTCGTTGCGCTGGCAGTTTTCTTTACTTCCTGCGTCAGTACTAAATCTACTTTGAAAAATGTAGACAACAATGCACCGATTCCCACTTTAACCAAAGACAATACTTTTTTGTTGACCGAATACAGTAAAGACAAAAAATATGGCTACGACCCTGATTATCCTGTAAATGTATTTTATCAAAATACAAAAAATGAAAATTTAAATGCTGAGCGATTCCTCAATGCGTTAGCGGGACCCAAAGGCGAAAAAATAACGTTCACCAAGTTAGAAAGTTGTTGTCCGTTTCCTACCAAAAGAAGCGAAATGGGAGCCGGATTTTTAGATGTTTATGAACTAACTTGGCAAGGGCAAACCAGTCCGACAAAACTTTACCTAAACATTTATGAACGAGGCTATTTGTTGGTTCCAGTTGGCCTTTCTGTTAAAAAATAAGTTAACATAATATCTGTAAAAAGTAACCAAATTATTCATAACTTAGCGGTTTTTAAATCCAAAAATTTATGAATATAAATACCATTCCACAAATCAAGAATACTGATAGTGGAAATTTCTTTGTCCTTGCCGGCCCTTGTGCTATTGAAGGTGAAGAAATGGCAATGCGAATTGCTGAAAAATTAGTCGGCATTACTGACAAACTCCAAATTCCTTATGTTTTTAAAGGTTCTTTCAAAAAAGCCAATCGCTCCAGAATAGACAGTTTTTCTGGAATTGGAGATGAAAAAGCTTTAAAAATTCTTCGCAAAGTTTCTGAAACTTTTCATATTCCTACTGTTACTGATATTCATACTAATGAAGATGCTGCTATGGCTGCCGAATATGTTGATGTATTACAAATTCCGGCATTTTTAGTTCGCCAAACCGATTTAGTGGTGGCAGCTGCCAACACCGGCAAAGTGGTGAATTTGAAAAAAGGACAGTTTATGAGTCCGGAAAGCATGAAACACGCCGTCCAAAAAGTATTGGATTGCAATAACCAAAGCGTTATGGTCACCGATAGAGGGACTATGTTTGGTTATCAGGATATGATTGTTGATTTTCGTGGTATCCCAACCATGCAACACTATGCTACAACCGTACTTGACGTTACTCATTCGTTACAACAACCCAATCAAACTGCCGGAGTAACCGGTGGCAGACCCGATATGATTGAAACCATTGCCAAAGCCGGAATTGCGGTAGGTGTTGATGGTATTTTTATAGAAACCCATTTTGATCCGGCACATGCCAAAAGTGATGGAGCCAATATGTTACACCTCGATTATTTTGAAGGGCTTATGACTCGCTTAGTGGCCATACGTAAAACCATTAATCAATTTTAATTATCCGATTTTGAGAAAATTTACACTTCTTCTAACTAGTGCTTTTTTTGGGATTACCCTAGTGGGTACAGCGCAAGAGCAAATGGCAACTCCGGATAAATATACCGCACACAATAAAGGAAAATTCTATGTTTATTGGGGAGGAAACCGCGATAGCTTTACCAAATCTGATATCCATTTTACAGGAGACAACTATGATTTTACTTTGTATGATGTTGTAGCGCACGACAAACCAAAAGGTTGGCAAATGGATTATGTGAATCCGGGTCGAATGACCATTCCGCAAACCAATTTCAGAATGGGGTATTTTATAAACGACCACTATAATATATCTATTGGTTTAGACCACATGAAATATGTTATGTTTCAGGATAAAGCCGTAAATTATAGCGGATATTATCCCAATGAAGGGAGTTATGGAGAACAACTGCCTAACGGACAGCTTTTATTAACTGAAGCATTTCTTAAATTTGAGCATACGGACGGTTTAAATTATATCAATACAGAGTTTTGCCGCGTAGATGATATTTCAAAGTTATTCAAAATTAATAACACCGATAAATTTCAGGTAAATATCACCGAAGGCGTTGGTACCGGAATTTTACTTCCGAAAACAAATGTTACACTTTTAGGTAAAGAAAGACACGATGATTTTCATGTTTCAGGCTATGGTGTTTCGGCAAAAGTAGGGTTGAATTTAACCTTCTTTAAACATTTTTTTGTGCAAGGAGAATTGAAAGGCGGCTATATTAACATGCCGGATATTAGAACCACTCAAGATCCGGCAGACAGGGCCTCACAACATTTTTTATTTTTCCAAAGGATTATTGCCTTTGGCGGAATTTTTAAAGTATAATTTTTAGTAAGCTATTGACCAAAAACCAATCATTATGAAGAAAATTACATTATTGCTGTTACTTTTACTCTTATCCGTAAGCGGTTATTCGCAAATGGCCGTAGAAGGATTTGAATCAACAACGGGGCCTGACGTCTTACCCTCAACCAATTGGACATTAGGAACAGGAAACTGGGCCGTTTTTGACAACGGTATAGGATTAGGACAACGATGGGGAATTAACAGTACTGTTACCACACCACCAATTGTATATCAAGGTGCTAACGCAGCTTATGTAAGTCGAGAAAATATTGGTCAAAACAATACTTCAGAAGATTTTTTGGCAACGCCTTTAGTAACTATTCCTACCAATGGTCAGTTGCATTTTTACACTCGTTCTTTCAGTAGTGCCAATCAAGGGACCATATATCAAATCAGAGTGGCTCCGGTTACAGGTAATCAAACCACTCCCGGAGATTACTCTACTATACAGCAGTGGACAGAAGCTCAATTGACCGCTGTATATAATGTTTATGAAGAAAAAGTAGTCAATCTTTCTGCTTTTGCCGGGCAACAAGTTTATGTGGCTTTTGTCATGGTGTATACCCAACCTTCAACAGTTTTAGGAGGTGATCGTTGGTTAGTGGATAATGTTAGCATAGTAGAACAGTGTTTAGATCCCACCAATTTAACTGCCACGGCTATTGGCTTAACTTCAGCAAATTTAAACTGGGGAAATCCGAGTGGTGCCACATCATGGGAAATCGAAGTTTTACCGGCTTCTGCTACTCCAACCGGAGTTGGTGTAACTTATAACGGTTCCTTACCTTATGTTGCCACAGCTACAGCCACAGGAACCCCGTTAACACCATCTACCGCTTATGTATATTATGTCAGAGCTCTATGTTCAGCCACTCACAGTAGCTGGATAGGCCCATTCCCTTTTACTACCGCATCACCCGGCACCAGTTGTTCGGCACCAATACAAATTAGCACTTTACCCTACAGCACAACAGACAACACTTCAAACTATACCGATAATCCTGCAATAGAAGGAAGCCCGGGGCTAGTGGTTGTGGTTCTACCAATAATTATTTAGCTGGAAACGATGTTGTGTATGCATATACCGCAACCGCTTCAGGAACGATTAACGTTAGCATGACTCCAACAGCAACTGCAACCTATTCGGGAATTTTTGCTTATAATAGCTGTTCCAATATTGGAGTTAGTTGTTTGGCAGGAGTTGCCAATGCAGGAGTAACCCCAAGAGTTTTTGATTTACCGGTAACAGCCGGAACCACCTATTATTTTGTTATTTCAACTTGGGCCAATCCAACACCTAACACTGTTGCTTATACTTTAGTAATACAAACTGTAAACTGTGCTCCTCCAACCAATCTTAGTGTTTCTAGTATCGGACAAACTTCGGCTAATTTATCTTGGTCAAATCCGAGTGGAGCCACTTCATGGGAAGTAGCAGTACAAACCCTGGGAGATCCTATCCCATCGGGTTCAGGAGTCACAACCAACAGTAATATCAATTACCTAGCCGGTGGCTTAACAGCCGCTACTTCTTATCAATATTATGTAAGAGCCGACTGTGGTAACGGTACTTTTAGTGCATGGACTGGACCTTTCCCTTTCGACACCAAAATTTGTGATGTGGCTCAGCAATGTAACTACTCTTTTATTATGAGAGATTCTTTTGGAGACGGATGGACTGGTGGTACAATGCAAGTAAAACAAAATGGAATTGTAGTGGCTACGCTTACCGGTCCAGCGGATGCTGACAACTTAAACCCCATAACTGTTACTGTCGCTATGTGTGATGGTATTCCGTTTGAATTATTTTGGAATAACGGTGGAACATTTCCCGGAGACATGGGCATTTCAATTGTCAATTCATTTGGACAAACCTTATTTGTAAAACCGTCCGGTGTAGGATCAGCAGGAACAACGCTTTACACAGGTGTTGTTGATTGTGTAACCCCGGCATGTTTACCGGCTACTGCCTTAACGGCTACCAGTATATCCGACACCTCTGTCACTTTGGGATGGACCCCTAATGGTCCGGAAACCTCATGGCAGGTGTTTGTACAGCTAACGGGTTTACCAGCACCTACAGCTGCTGAAACCAACTGGGTAGCAGCACCGACAAACCCATTTGTTATTACCAATTTAACGGCGGGCACCATTTATGATTTTTATGTAAGACCTGTATGTTCTTCAACCAGCATCGGACCTTGGAGTGCTGTAAAAACATTTACGACAGCCTTGTGTCCGTTAGCCAATCAATGTAATTACTCTTTCATCATGACCGATTCGTTTGGAGATGGATGGAACGGTGGTACGATGCAAGTGAAACAAAATGGTATAGTAGTAGCTACTCTTACCGGACCGGCTGATGCTGATAATTTAAACCCAATTACAGTACTTGTTCCTTTGTGTCATGGTATACCTTTTGAATTGTTTTGGAGTAATGCCGGAACATTCCCTGCTGAACTTGGCGTATCTATCAAAGAATCGCTTGCACCTCAAGCCACGATTTTTACAAAACCTGCCGGAACCGGCACACCTTTAACAACATTATTTACCGGTACAGCGGAATGTTTTCCTGCTACTTGTCCGAAACCAATCAACGTAACCATTAGTGGTGTAACGCAAACCGGAGCTACAGTAGCTTGGACTGAATCAGGAACAGCCACCCAATGGGAAGTTATTATTTTGTTAGGAGGCTCACCAGCGCCAACAGCAACTTCTACCGGGGTTTTAACCACAGTCAATCCATTTGTATTTACATTACTATCACCAGCAACTACTTATGATGTTTATATAAGAGCTATTTGTTCGGCATCAGATGTGAGTTTTTGGTCTAATAAAAAATCATTTACTACTTTAATAGCCAATGACGAATGTATAAATGCTACTGTAGTTCCGGTGAATCCAACCATTGACTGTGTTGCAACCGCACCGGGAAGCATATTAGGCGCAACAGCTTCGGCTCAAGGGAATACATGTGGCGGAACTGACGATGATGATGTTTGGTTCCAGTTTACGGCAACCAGTACACAACACGTTATTTCATTATTAAATGTTGTTGGCAGCACTACAGATTTATTTCATGTTCTTTATACAGGATCTTGTGGTACCTTAACACAAATTGCATGTAGCGATCCTAATTCAAGTATTGCGACCAATTTAGTAATCGGGCAAACTTATTACATAAGAGTTTATTCGTATACGGCTACAGCCGGGCAAACCACAACCTTTACCGTTTGTGTTGCCACTTTGCCCCCTTCAATCAAAACTAATACTACACAGTATACAAATCAACAATTGGTTGAGGATGTCTTTTAAATTCAAGTTGTGCCAGTGTAACCAATGTAACGTCTTCTACCGGAACTAACTTCAGTTCGACTAACGGTATTGGGTATTTTAACAAAAATGGATCTAATTTCCCTTTTAATGATGGAATTGTTTTAACCACTGGAAATGCACTTAGCGCCCCGGGACCTAATAGCACAACCTTGAGTGATGGAGCTAATGGATGGACAGGAGATACACAGTTGGAAGCTATTGTATTAGCTGCTACCGGTAATCCTATGAATTCTAAAAATGCTACTAAATTGGAGTTTGATTTTGTTCCGTTGGTGAATACCATCAATTTTAATTTTATTTTTGCTTCTGAAGAGTATGGTACATACCAATGTCTGTTTTCAGATGCTTTTGCTTTTTTACTGACAGATATTGCCACAGGAGTTACAACTAATATTGCTGTAGTTCCAAATACTACCACTCCGATATCGGTTGTTACCATTCGTGATCAATTATATAATAACGGTTGTAATTCTGTAAACTCACAATATTTTGGAGAATATTATGGCTTAACGGGGTTAGATCCTTTGGCTTCACCGACCAATTATAACGGAAGAACAACACCATTAACAGCAACAGCTAATGTTACTCCCGGGAATCAATATCACATTAAATTAGTGATTGCCGACAGACAGGATACAGCATTTGATTCGGCCGTTTTCCTTGAAGGCGGAAGTTTGGACATTGGTAACGTTGACTTAGGAACCGATTTCCTTCAATCCACTAACAATGCTTTGTGTGCGGGTGATATTTACACTATTGAAAGTGGTTTAGATCCAACTCAATATACATTTACTTGGACCTTCAACGGCAATCCGATTCCAAATGAAACCAGCCCGGATTTAGTAATCACACAATCAGGAATCTATGGTATTTCGGCTCAGTTTAACAATACTACTTGTGCGGCTATAGATACTATAACGGTTGAATATTATCCTCAGATAATTCCGGGTACTCCGAATAATTTAACGGCTTGTGATGATTCAGGTTTTAGTCAATTTGATTTAAGTCAAAATGATTTACCATCCTTAGGAAGTTTGAATCCGGCGGATTACACTTTGAGTTACTACGACGGTGTAAACAATGCCGATGCTGCTGCCAGTCCGCTACCGACATTATATACCAACACTGTGGCTAACTTACAAACCGTATATGTTCGTATTGAAAATAACGGCTCACATTGTTTTGAAGTTAGACCCTTTAATTTAGTTGTCAATCCACTTGTCACTACAGCATTCACATTTGATACTTCGATATGTCAGAATAGTGTAGCCCCAGCATTGCCTTTAATTTCAGACAATGGATATGCAGGAACTTGGTCACCGGCCACAATTGATACCACAACACCCGGAGATTATATTTTCACGCCATCAAATCAATGTGCAACAGCCTACACAGCAAGCATAACACTGATAACTCCAACCACTCCAACGTTCAGTCTTGGAACTGCTATTAGTGCTTGTGTATCATCAAACACTGTGGTTTTACCAACTACATCATTGGAAAGCATTCCCGGAACATGGTCACCGTCAATTTTGGATTATTCTATTGTTGGGCAAACGATTTATACATTCACACCAGATGCGGGTCAATGTGCCATAGCGGCAACCTTAACGGTTGATATTACTGATAAGGTACTGCCAACATTTAACTCTGTAGCCGCTATTTGTAATGGCGATGCCTTAAGTGGTGCTTTACCAACTACTTCAAATAACGGTTACAACGGGACTTGGTCACCGGCTTTAGACAATACAATAACTACGTTATATACCTTTACGCCTGATGCACTACAATGTGCCACGTCAGCTACACTGACTATTACGGTGAATCAAAAAACACCGGCAACATTCAATTCTATTGCGCAATTATGCGTTGGGGAAACTGCTCCTGCTCTTCCGACAAATTCGATTGAAGGATTTACAGGAACCTGGTTACCCGCAACAATTGACAATACAGCAACCGGAACCTATGTCTTTACACCAGTTCCTGCTTCACAATGTTCTAGCGGTGGAAGTATAACAGTAACGGTACAAAACGGATTTGATTTTGACATCATTGGTAATTGTATTAATAATAAATACACTTTGGAAGTAGTAGCTTTGAACAATTCATTTGATGTGTCTTTGGCCAATTTCACTTGGTACGACAGTAGTTTACAAACTATTGGCACCAACTCAAATACTTTCAACGTAACCGATTATCTGGCTTCAACTCCGGCTACAGAAACAGTGCCTATTGATTTTTCAGTTGAAGTAACTACGGTTGACGGCTGTATCAAATCGCATTTAAAATCAGTGGACAGAATTTTGTGTGAAATTCAAAAGGGAATTTCTGTAAATAATACGCCTGATGGTAAAAATGACAGTTTAGATTTGACCGGATACAACGTGAAAAAGTTGACTATTTTTGACCGTTACGGAATGAAAGTATACACCCAAGCCAATTACACTAATCAATGGGTGGGTCAATCTGATAAAGGAGATGAATTACCGGACGGAACTTACTACTATGTAATTGATTTCAATGACAATCAATCTGCTAAAACGGGCTGGGTCTACATCAACAGAGAACAATAAAAGTTAGACTGCAATAAAAAAACGTCCCATTACTTGGGACGTTTTTTATTTATAACATTTTTAAATTCTGTTTAATCAATTCCATATTGATCAAATAAATATATAAAAGAAGCCATGGTAGCGGCTCCCAACTCTAACTCTCTTTTGTTGACCGAATCAAATTTATCATTAGCCGCATGATGATAATCAAAATAACGCTGCGAGTCAGGTTTCAATCCGGCTTTTACAATCTTACTTGATGTTAGTGGCGTAATATCAGAACCGGCATGTCCTTTAACAAAACTATGTATCAGGTAAGGCTCGAATAATTTGACCCAACTGTTTACTTTATTGAAATTGGCCTCATCACACTCCAACGAAAATCCTCTTGGTGAAAAACCACCGGAATCACTTTCTAAAGCAAAAATGTGATTTTCTTGATTTAGTTTTGACAGTTCTTCATACTTCTTCCCTCCTTTGCCTCCAAACTCTTCATTCATAAAAAGTACTACTCTTATAGTATTTTTGGGTTTGTAATTTAGTTTTTTGAAGATTTCTGCTACTCCCATTGCTTGTACACAGCCGGCACCGTCATCCTGAGCCCCATCGGCTAAATCCCAGGAATCAAGATGGCCACCCACCACCATAATTTTTTCCGGATGCTCAGTACCGGTAATTTCGCCTATCACATTATACGAGAGTACATCGTCATATTGTTTGCAAGACAACTTCATGAAAAATTGCAAATGACTGTTTTCTTTTAACTTTTTACTCAAAAGTTCAGCACCATTAGTACTGATAGCCGCAGTCGGAATGTAATTGGCTTTAGGCAAATCGCCATAACTTTGCGCTCCTGTATGCGGAAAATCATCTAGTCGCAAATTCATAGAACGAACAATAGTCCCAACTGCTCCCTGCAAAGCAGCTTCTTTGGCTCCGTAAAAACGCTGGTCAACACAATTGCCATACGATTTAAAAGCTTCAATATTTTCGGGTTCCATTGGGCGGTTGTAAAAAACTATTTTTCCTTTAACTGCTACTCCTAATTGCTTTACTTCTTCTATTGAATGTACCTCTATCACTTCAGCATTCAATCCTTTTTGAGAAGTAGCTACCGAACCGCCTAAAGCACAAATAGGGACCGCAATTTTGGTCTTATTATCCAGTATATAAGCTGTTTCTTTTTCTCCTCTTACCCATTTTGGCACCATCACTTCCTGAAGATAGACTTTATCTATACCTAGTGTTTCCAATTGCTTTTTAGTATACGCCACCCCTTTTTCAGCACCGGGTGAACCTGATGGTCTTGCTCCAATTTTATTAGACAAATCATCTAACCAAGCATAACATTGGACTTTTGTTAGTGAAAATTTGTAGATGTCTTTCAGCATTAGCTCGTCTTTGCTCTGCGAATGCAAAAAAGCGGTAACCATCAAGAAGAAAAGGGTTGTTTTTTTCATATGTTTTTTTTTCAAAAATAATTTAAAAAACATTTGGTCACAGAAAAATAATTTATTTACTTTGTTTTTCAAAGTACTTTAAAAATGGAAACAAAAGATTATTTAAAAGATATAAAGGACATCAAGCAAATGATGTCGCAATCGTCACGATTCATTTCACTTAGTGGATTATCTGGAGTACTGGCCGGTATCTATTGCTTGATTGGCGCTTGGTTGGCCTACAAAACCATATACACTGAGGCCGCTATGGGAACATCTGACCAGATTGTTATTGCTTATGATGCTGTCATCAACCTTTTTAGTATTGCCGTATCCGTTATCCTTTTATCTTTAGTAACCTGCATAGCTTTGAGCTATAAAAAAGCCATTAAAAGCAATGAAACAATTTGGAATCCCGCCTCCAAACGATTAGTGATCAATTTTGCCATTCCACTATTGACGGGTGGTTTTTTTATTGTCTTTCTTCTTGAAAAGGAAATGCTCAATTTGATAGCACCACTAATGCTTATTTTTTACGGATTAGCGTGTGTCAATGCCAGTAAATATACTTTGGGTGATATTCGCTATTTGGGAATTACAATGATCGTATTAGGTTTGTTATCCACCTGGATTTTAAATTACGGTTTATTGTTTTGGGCTTTAGGGTTTGGCGTTTGCCATATTTTATACGGAAGCATTATGTATTTTAAATATGATCGAAACTAACAATGTTCCTCTTCTTTTTTCTTCTTCTCATCCTAGTTCCGGCAACTGTTTTACTGCTATTGCTGTGGCTCATTACAAAAAAACGTATTTTTGGAAAAATAGCGGGTGGGATTTGGATTGGATTGATTTACTTGATTGTTTTGCTATGTATCGTAAAATTTGTGACTTCCAAAAAGAAATAGAGAAAGAAGATATTTACGGTGATTATGTCATTGATCGTGATAAATTTGCCGGAAAACAAGCCGATTGGCAGTACAATCACTATCGCTTTACCATTACAAAGGACAACCAAATACTGTTTTATATAACCAACAAAGAACGAATTGTAAAAACCATCAAAGGAAAAGCAGAAATTAAAGAATATTATACACCAAGTCCGAGACTAAAACTAATTTTTGAGGAACCAAAATTTCATATCATTGCAGACAATCCAGCATTATACAGGGAAATTTGGTCTTTTTATTATGTGTTTTATTCCGATAAATACCAAAACGTATTTTTCAAAAAAGGCACTTGGCATTCGATTGATTAAGTAACAAATGAAAAACATTATCCAAAATATCAATAAAGCTTTTGACCACCGAATTCGTTTGGGCATCATGTCGATTCTCATGGTGAATGAAAATGCCGATTTTAATATGCTGAAAGAATTATTGGGCGTCACGGATGGTAACCTAGCGAGTCACACCAAAGCTTTGGAAAGTGAAAATTATATTATGATTGAAAAACAATTCATCGGAAAAAAACCAAATACCAAATACATGGCTACACCCACCGGGAAGAAAGCTTTTCAAGATCATATTGAAGCCTTAGAAAAACTAATCTCGAAAAGTTAGTTCTATTTTTTTATTTACAAACTTTGAATTTCAAAGTACTTTTAATTTAATTATTATGAATAAGTTATTGACCCTCTATTTATTTGACAAAAAACAAGATTCAATCTTAATTCTCTAGGGTATGCTGCCTATAGCGCTTATATTGTTGAGAGTAAAATTGACACACGAGATTTATTTACTCTTTTTGATTTGGAATTTGTTTCTGGCTTACATTCCATGTTTACTGTCTTCAAAAATAAAAACTACGGTACCCAACACTCTGAGTTTTTATTTAATCTTATTGAGCTGGTTACTTTTTCTGCCCAATACGTTTTACCTGATAACCGATTTTATACATCTGCGCCATATAAACAGTCAACAATATACTTTTGACATTGTACTATTGAGCAGTTTTACCATTGCCGGATTTTATGCCGGGCTACTTTCTTTGAAAGACATTCATCTGTTGTTACAAATGAAATACAACAGACAAAAATGTTGGTCAATTATCAGTTGTATTATTTACTTATCCGCCTTTGCCATCTACTTGGGAAGAATATTACGTTTCAACAGTTGGGATATTTTAAGCAACCCTATTTCTCTTTTATACTATAGCAGTAAAAGCATTTTCAATTTTGATACCGTATTGTTCACAATAACTTTTGGAAGTTTTCTTTGGCTTGTTTACAATATCTTTTTTTATCTAACAAACAAGACCATAATCAAATCATGGTAGTACAAAACAATAGAAAAAATATCCATTTATCATCACTATTTATTCAATCAAAAATTAATAACTATTAAAAATTTAATCATGGAAATTCAAGAAAATCAAATCACCGAAACCAAATCATTCCTTCAATCGAATACTGCCAAAATGATCATGGTGGGATTCCTAACGCTAGTCCTATTGATTCCGCTATTCTTTGTTCAGGATTTAATTAGGGAACGCTCCCAACGCAAGTCGGAAATGGTAGACGAAGTAACCGATTTATGGGGAAAAGACATCTTGTTTTATGGCCCTATGCTCCGAGTACCGTATACTTCTTATGAAAATTTCAGTGTAACGGATACCAAGACCAAAGTAACGACGATAGAGAAAAAAGCAACCACCAGTTATGCTTATTTCTTTCCGAATGAACTGACCAATACTTCTAATGTAAAAAAGAATGAATCACTAAAACGAGGTATTTTTAACCATGTGGTATTCACGGCCAATATGAATTTTAAAGGGAATTTTGCAAATCCTGATTTTTCAAAACTGGGCATAACCGAAGAAAATATGCAATGGGACAAAGCAACCATTCTAGTCAAAACCACCAACCTGAAAAGCATTAAAAGCGAACTCAAGATTCAGTTAAATAACGAGAAATTAATTTTCGAACCTCAAAACAGCAACAAAAGTGATTACTGTATTTTAGCTTCCAATCCTTTTAATTACAAGCAACTGGCTCGTGGTGGTAAAGTAGACTTCAATTTTAGTATTATCTATAACGGAAGTAATAGCATCAAATTTATTCCGATAGGCAAAATAACCAAGGTTAGTATTGATTCTGATTGGGATTCACCCAGTTTTGAAGGCTCGTTTGCAGCAAGCCACAACACAAAAGACGTCAGCCATAAAGGGTTTCATGCCGATTGGAAAATATTAGACATTAACCGAACCTTTTCACAACAATATATCGGCGCGGCGCCTTTTTTAGACGATTATCAGTTTGGGGTCAAATTCATTAAAACCGTAGACGAATACCAACAAAACGAACGCGCTTCTAAATACGGATTTCTGGTTATTGGCTTGACCTTCCTGATTTTCTTCCTAATTCAATCGATCAGCAAAATCAATATTCACATTTTTCAGTATTCCATGATTGGCTTGGCGCTGATTATGTTTTACACCTTGCTGATTTCGATTACAGAGCACAGCAGTTTTAGTTTGGCTTATGCCATAGCCGGAAGTTCCGTTGTAGGACTGATCACGCTTTATTCGGTCTCTATTTTAAAAAATAGAAAATTCCCAATGTTTATTGGCGTAGCACTTTCGGTACTGTATACTTTCATTTATGTGATTATTCAGTTGGAAGATTACGCGCTGTTGGTAGGCAGCATTGGCTTGTTTGCGATTTTGGCCGCTGTGATGTATTTTTCAAGAAAAATCGATTGGAATAAATAAGTAAAATGAGTAAAAACTCATGACTAAACTGTAGTTAAAATTATGGAATACTTTGTCAAACAAAACTCGGTAGTTAGAAAAATTTGGGGTAAAAGCGACACCGTGCTTTTCATCTTTGCCGGAGCGGCTGCCGAGTTTGCCCTTAACAAAGCGGTGGACTGGCTTTATTTTACTGGGAAATTGCCTTCCGATCCTTTAGGAAGGTTGTTTTCCACCGTAAGCTACGCGAGAAAAATAGTTTTCTCTTCTACAGAGGAAGCCAACCAAGCTATTGATATCATGCGCCAAATACATAGCACTGTAGAGCAAAATCGAGGTACAAGCATACCCGATTGGGCTTACCGTGATGTACTGTTTATGCTGATTCATTATTCAATAGCATCCTACGAACTCTTAGAAAAAAGACTTAGCAATGATGAAAAAGAAGAAATTTACAATGTGTTTTATCGTGTTGGAATTAGAATGGGATTAACTGGATTACCGTCAAATTATTTAGAATGGCTGCTGGTAAGAGAAAATCACTTGAACGAAGACTTAAAAAGAAGTAAGTACACCGCTGATCTTTTCAAACAATATAAAAAGCATCTTGGCAACATTCGATTCAAAATGCTGATCGAAAGCCAAAAGTTGTTAGTCCCGAATAGGGTAAAGCGACTACTGCATTTTAATGATTTCTATTGGCTTAAACCTATGATTTCTGTTTATAAAATGAGTAGGCTTATCAAGATGGATAAATCCATTAAAAACCTCTTACTTCCTTATGACTATAAAACACAAATAAACGAATTAGACATTCGGGTAGGCTAACCTAAAACCTGTTCTTTTGAGCAGGTTTTTTTTATAAACGGAAGGACCATTTTTTATTTTTATCATACCAAAGTTGTCCCTCAGAAACCACCAACGGACAATCAAAATTATTGGTATATAAACTTCCGGTTCCTAATCCTTGAGGCATCAAATTATGTTGCATAAATGTAAATTGAGCAATGGCATTCAAACCCACATTACTTTCCAAAGCCGAGGTAATCCACCAACCGATATTATATTTTTCGGCTAGCGCAATCCATTCTAAAGTACCGCGAAAACCACCTATGAAACTTGGCTTCAAAATGATGTATTGTGGCTTCACTTTTTCTAACAATTGTTGCTTCGCTTCCAACGTAAACACGCCAATCAGCTCCTCATCCAAAGCTATAGGAATTGGCGTACTTTTACATAAAACTGACATCATGTCAGTGTTGTTTTTTCGAATTGGTTGCTCTATGCTATGTAATTTAAAACCAGTCAATTGATTTATTTTAAATAAAGCTTCATTTGAATCAAAAGCTCCGTTAGCATCGACTCGGATTTCGATGGTATTTTCATCAAAATTTTGACGAATAAACCGCAATAAATTCAATTCTTTATCAAAATCAATAGCGCCGATTTTGAGTTTTATACAGCTAAATCCTTGGTCGATTTTGTCCTCAATTTGCTGTTTCATGAACGTCTCATCTCCCATCCAAACCAATCCGTTTATAGCGATAGATTGTTCTCCGGAAGTAAATTTTGAAGGAAATAAATCAAAGGGTGTGTCGCTTTTTAAAGACAAAAAAGCCATCTCTACGCCAAACTGAATTGAGGGAAATTCGAGCAATTCTTCCCAGAGTTTTTGCTCACCAAGATGGATATTTTTGCAAGTCCATTTTAGTTTTTCTTCGTAATCGATTCTGTCGTCAACAGAAAGTCCACGAAGAATACCACATTCTCCTATTCCGGTTTTTCCGTTTTCTTCTAACAGAATAAACCAAGTTTCTTTGGTCGTAAGAACCCTCGTGAAGTACCTGAAGGTTGCTTGAAATCGAGTATGTATTTGTGGTAAGTAGCTTTCATTTTAAAGCACTATACTCTCTCCTATTTCCAAAAGCATTAGATCTTTTCCGGCATCAAAAAACTTCTTTTTGGCTTCGTCGTGGTTAATAACAATAAAACCGAAAGTATCGTAATGACATCCTAAAATTTTATCACACGCCACAAAATCAGCCGCCAAGATAGCATCTTCCACATCCATCGTAAAGTTATTTCCAATAGGAAACACGGCCAAATCGAGTTTGGTGCGTAACGGAATCAGTTTCATATCAAAAGTCAGTGCCGTATCGCCTGAAATGTAAATGTTTTTGTGCTCCCCTTCGATTACAAAACCGCCGGGATTACCGCCATAAGTACCATCGGGAAACGAACTCGAATGCACAGCCGCCACATATTTCACTTTACCGAAATCAAAAGACCAACTACCGCCGTGATTCATAGGATGTGAGGTAAGACCTTTGTTTCCGTAATAAGTAGCGATTTCCCAATTGGAAACAACCACAGCATTAGTTTTTTTTGCGATGGTCTCAACATCTAAAGTGTGATCTTGGTGTGCGTGAGTAAGCAGTATGTAATCGGCTTTTAAAGCCAGTATATCAATGTGTGAAGCTTTTGGATTGGCAGAAATGAACGGGTCGACAAGAATGTGCTTTCCGCTGACTTCAATACCGATACACGAATGCCCGTAAAATGTAATTTTCATGAGTTAAAATTTAAACGATTAAACGTAATTCACCACCAAATCAGATAAAAAGAAAATCAGGCACAAAGCCAAAAGCACTGACAACAGAAAAGTGCTGATGGCTAATTTTTTGAGCTCAGGATCTAAGAGTTTAGGATTTTGGTTTTTATACACGGTTATCAAATGGCCAACCAAAGGAAAATAAGCTACTACAAAGATGTATTGGTCAAAATGAAAGTCATTTAAAAACGCAAAAATCAGCACCAATATCATAGCCGAAATCACTAAAAAGAAATGGTATTTCTTAGCCGCAGCACCGCCCATCTTGACAACTATTGTATTCTTTCCGGCTTTCCGGTCGCTTTCTTCATCACGCATGTTGTTTAAATTCAAAACACCGACACTCAAAAACCCAATCGCAATTGACGGCAGAAACAACAGCCAGTTTAACTCTTTGGCAAACATAAAATAAGACCCGAAAGTACTCACCAAACCAAAGAACACAAACACAAACAAATCGCCATACCCACGATACCCGTATGCACCTTTACCAACTGTATAGCGTATTGCCGAAGCAATAGCCATAATTCCGAGAATCAAAAAGACCACCGAATAATAAAAGTATTTAAAGTGAAAAGAAGTATAAATCAATGCTACAGCCGACAAAAAAGTCAGGAACGCCGTGATAATAACAGCTCGTTTCATAGCTGCCGGGGTAATCACCCCACTTTGTATAGCGCGTTTCGGCCCTACTCGGTCTTCGTTGTCTGTCCCTTTTACCCCATCGCCGTAATCATTGGCGAAATTGGAAAGGACTTGTAAGCCGATAGTGGTCAGTATCAACAAACCAAAGATTTTCCAACTAAACACTTGCGTTGGCGTCAGCACTTCGTCTGTTGGGCTCGAAAGGGCATAAAAACTCCCTACAATAATTCCGGATACCGAAAGCGGTAAGGTTCTCACTCGCGCGGCTTCAATCCAATGTTTCATATTTATTCAGCGTATTAGAATTTGAGACTTATGGCAACCATTTCTTTTCAAAGTTGGGTTTGCGTTTTTCCAGGAACGCATCTCTTCCCTCTTTGGCTTCTTCGGTCATATAGGCTAATCGCGTGGCTTCACCGGCAAAAACTTGTTGCCCCACCATACCGTCATCGGTTAAATTCATAGCAAATTTCAGCATTTTGATAGAGGTAGGTGATTTCGCCAAAATCTCCTGCGCCCATTGATAAGCCGTGTCTTCGAGTTCAGCATGCGGAATGACCGCATTTACCATACCCATTTCAAAGGCTTCCTGTGCGTTGTAATTTCGACCTAAAAAGAAAATTTCACGCGCTTTCTTTTGCCCCACCATTTTAGCCAAATAAGCCGAACCATATCCCCATCAAAACTAGTCACATCGGCATCGGTTTGTTTAAAAATGGCGTGTTCTTTACTGGCTAAAGTCAAATCGCAAACCACATGCAAACTATGTCCGCCGCCTACAGCCCATCCTGGTACTACCGCAATAACCGCTTTTGGCATAAAACGAATCAAACGTTGCACATCCAGTATGTTTAATCGATGATAGCCATCGTCACCAACATACCCTTGTTGGCCACGGGCTTTTTGATCGCCTCCGCTGCAAAAGGAATAAATTCCGTCTTTAGAAGAAGGTCCTTCAGCAGAAAGCAATACTACGCCAATTGAAGTATCTTCTTGGGCATCGTGAAAAGCTTCCAGTAACTCAGCGGTGGTTTTCGGGCGGAAGGCATTGCGTACCTCCGGTCGGTTGAAGGCAATTCGGGCCACGCCATTGCATTTTTTATAGGTTATATCTTCAAATTCTCTGACGGTCTTCCAATCGATAGTGTTCATAGGAAAGAATTACTATTTATAGTTTCTTATAATTTAGTTAAAAAAATAGCGCACAAAAGGAATTGCATTATTTTAGCGTAAAAATAAATCATTTTTCAACTAAAATTTCAAAACTTAGTGTAATACTTATGAATAAAACAATATTCTGCCTTGCTTTTTCACTTTTAGGATTAACAGGGTTTTCCCAAGCTTATGAATTTCAAACGATTAAAGATATCGAAGCCAACCCGGTGATTTCGCAAGACCAAACCGGAACCTGCTGGAGCTTCTCTACAACTTCATTCCTTGAGGCCGAAATAATACGTACCACAGGCAAACGCATCGATCTTTCTGAAATGTACAATGTGCGAAATACTTATCTTGACAAAGCCGAAAATTATGTGTTGCGACAAGGAAAAGCGCAGTTTGGTGAGGGCGGATTGAGTCACGATGTGATCAACAGCGCTCGAAAATACGGTGTAGTTCCTGAGAGTAGTTTTATTGGAAAAACCGATCCTAATTCAAATTACAATCACGAAAAAATGGAAGCTGAATTAGAAGCCATAGTAAAAAAAGCAGTGGCCGAAACCCCAAAAAAATACCCAAATTGGAAAGCTGATTATGCACAGGTTTTAGATACCTACATGGGTAAATTCAATGAAAGTGATAAAATAGTTTCCTCACAACAAGCCATAGATAACAACAAAATCAATTACGAAGGAAAAATGCTCACTCCTAAACAATTTTTGGCCACAACCAAACTTAATTTAGAGGACTATGTAACGGTGACATCTTTTACCAACGAGCCGTTTTATTCGAAGTTTATTTTAAGTATTCCTGATAATTTTGCCAACGGAAGTTTTTATAACTTACCTTTAGATGAATTTATGCAAACTATAGACAATGCACTAGATAAAGGATTCACTCTGGCTTTGGATACTGATGTAAGCGAGAAAACATTTTCAGGCGAAAAAGGCATCGCGGTGATTCCGAATGACGAAAACGATTCGAAAACCATCCTGACCCAAATCAAACCGGAAAAAAACATTACGCCCGAATACCGTCAGGCCGAATTTGAAAATTACGATACTATGGACGACCACTTGATGCACATCGTTGGAAAAGTAGTCGATCAAAAAGGAAATCAATACTACAAAGTAAAAAACTCCTGGGGAACAAAATCAGGGAAAGATGGCTTTGTTTACATGAGCATTCCTTATGTTCGATTAAAGGCGATTTCAGTAATGGTGAACAAAAACGGTTTAACCAAAAAAACAAAAACAAGCTTAGGATTATAGTCAAAGAACAAATAATCAGATTCAGTGAAACCTGCAGAAATGAAATTTTTGCAGGTTTTTTGTTTTAATTGGTATATTTAGCCCTCTAAAACCCAACCAATGAGAACGTTCACGCGTCAAGAAAAATTCAAAATCTTATTTAGTTTTCCTGTTATCATAGCGGCGTTAGGCTATTTTGTTGACATTTATGATTTGTTGCTTTTTGGCATAGTACGCATTCCGAGTCTGAATGACATGCACCTCGATGCGGATAAAGTGGGCACCATGATTATCAACTATCAAATGGCCGGTTTGGTTTTGGGCGGCATCATTTGGGGATTTACGGTGATAAAAAAGGAAGACTATCCGTATTATTCGGTTCGATATTAGTGTACTCGTTGGCCAATATTGCTTGTGGGTTTTTACCGCAAATGAACTTTGGCGACAAAGCCATGCTTTATGCTTGGTTGCGATTCATAGCCGGAGTAGGTTTGGCCGGGGAACTCGGTGCCGGAATCACTTTGGTTTCAGAATCATTGCCCAAAGAATTACGAGCCATGGGAACTTCTATCGTGGCGGGTTTTGGGGTGCTTGGTGCTGTTGTAGCCCAATTTACGGTCGAATTAGCCGGAAGTTGGACCACCGCATATATCATAGGCGGAAGCTTAGGCTTAGTGCTTTTAGTGCTTCGCATCAGTGTGGCCGAAAGCGGGATTTTTAAAACCGTTAAAGAAAACACCGCCATCAAACGGGGGATTTCTTTTCGTTTTTTACCAACAAAGTACTTTTTGTTAAATACATGCGCTGCATTTTTATTGGCATTCCTATTTGGTACTGTATCGGAATTTTGGTTTTTATGGCCAATCAGTTTGCTCCCGAAATGGGCATAGCTTCCATCAACCCGGGGAAAGCTATTATGTGGACCTACATTTCGACCTCAGTAAGTGATTTTTCTTGCGGCTATATTTCACACCTGCTGCGTTCGCGGAAGAAAACGATTTTATACATGCTGCTGTTCACTTTTGTGGGTGTGGCTTTGCTTCTTTTTAGCGGTAATAAAAGCGAAAACATATATTACTTCTATTGTGGCTGGATTGGCCTTGGCTGTGGTTTTTGGGCCATGTTTGTTACGGTCGCTGCCGAACAATTTGGCACCAACCTGCGAAGTACTGCTACTACCAGTGTCCCCAATATGGTACGAGGCTCAGTGCCTTTAATGCTAATTGCGTTTGACCATTTAAAACTAAACCATACGGTCATTTTTTCAGCAGCGGTTATCGGCTTGATTGCTTTTAGCATGGGCATTTATGCAACGTTATCCATCAGCGAAACCCATAATCGTGAAATGGATTTTGTGGAGTAATCTTAATTAGACCTTTTTAATTCTCAAAACGATGAAACAAATTCTCATTTATTGCTATAAAATATTTCCTTTCAAGAAAGAATTCTGTTTTCTGTTACGAAAAATAGCCACTCCTAATAAAAAGATTTACCGAAAACTAAATTTTAACGGTGTATTTACAGTAACAGTAACCGAGGAAAAGAATTTCAAGATTCAAAATCACGAATACCTTTTTATTGAAAAATGCCTGTTTTGGAAAGGTCTTTATGGGGAATGGGAAAAAAATTCGTTAAAAGTATGGTCCGCCTTAGCTAAAGAATCAGAATATATTTTTGACGTTGGAGCCAATACAGGAGTTTATTCCCTATTAGCCAAATGCCTTAATCCAACTTCAACCATTTACGCCTTTGAACCCGTAGATAGAATATACCAAAAATTAAATCATAACATTCAATTAAACGGTTACGACATACACACCTCTAATCATGCCGTTTCCAACACTAACGGAGAAGCTATTTTATACGATCATGACACCGCTCATACTACAACTGCCAGTTTAACGAATCCGGGAGATACTAGTAACACAAAGACAATTCCCCAAAAAGTAACTGTGACCACACTTGATTCATTTATAACACAAAATGAAATTCCCAAAATTGATTTAATAAAAATTGATGTGGAAACTTTTGAAGTAGAAGTATTAGAAGGTCTTCAGGAGCATTTAAAACGATTCAGGCCCTCTATGTTGATTGAAATCCTCAATGAAACTATCGCTGATGGTATCGCAAAACTGATTGGCGATATGGATTATGAATTCTACAGCATTAATGAAACAGACGGAATAACAAAAATGGATAAAATTTGTAGAAATAACTCATTGAACTATTTGATTTGTACTCCTGAAGTTTCAAAACGAATTGGACTGAAAAGTTTGATTACTTCTAAATAAAAACGATACCGAAACAATGGGTGCCATCATCTTTTCTTCCCAAAAAAATCAAGAATCGTCAAACTACATTCTTTAACTCTCGCACCACAAGGCTACACTTTTTTTATTCTTTGGCGCATTTTTTTTCATTTTAAAAATTTTGCCCATTTTTTTGGCGCATTTTTTTTGTTTTGAAATTTTTTGCCCATTTAGTTGGTACATTTATTTTTAAGGTAAAAAAAGTGCGCCAATCATTTTCAAGTAAAGGATATAAAGCTGCCGGAATAAAACCTATCAAAAAGCCAAAAAATCAAAACTTTCTTAACTTCATACTAACATTTACCTTTGTATCTTTGTAGCGCAAAATTATAAAGCATGGAATCCGTTATTGATAACAATTTACCTGTTGGAAAACCAAAATGGCTAAAGGTAAAACTCCCTATTGGTCAAAAATATACTGAACTTCGCGGGCTGGTAGATAAATACAAGCTCAACACCATCTGCACCTCGGGCAGCTGCCCTAATATGGGCGAATGCTGGGGAGAAGGTACCGCTACATTCATGATCTTAGGAAACATTTGTACCCGCTCTTGTGGTTTTTGCGGAGTTAAAACCGGTCGTCCGGAAACGGTAGATTGGGATGAACCCGAAAAAGTGGCGCGTTCTATTAAGATTATGAAAATCAAGCACGCTGTGATTACCAGTGTGGATCGCGATGATTTAAAAGATATGGGGTCCATCATTTGGTTTGAAACGGTACAAGCCATCCGCCGAATGAATCCTGAAACGACTTTAGAAACCCTTATCCCCGATTTTCAAGGTGTAGAAAGAATCATTGACCGTATAGTAGAAGCCAATCCGGAAGTAGTATCGCACAACGTGGAAACCGTACGTCGTTTGACGCGTGAAGTCCGCATACAAGCCAAATACGACCGTAGTTTAGCGGTATTGAAATACTTAAAAGCTCAGGGCGTTCGCCGTACCAAGTCGGGCATCATGTTGGGTCTTGGCGAAACCGAAGAAGAGGTAATCCAAACCATGCGCGACCTTAGGGATAATGATGTTGACATCGTAACCATTGGACAATACTTACAACCCAGTAAAAAACACCTGCCTGTAAAAGAATTCATTACCCCGGAGCAATTTGAGAAATATGAAAAAATCGGGAAGGAAATGGGATTCCGCCATGTAGAGAGCGGCGCTTTGGTTCGTTCTTCCTACCATGCTGAAAAACATATTTTATAGTGGCCTAAATGGAAATAACGCACGAACAATCGGCTATTAAAGCAACTTACTTTAGTTTAATCGGCAATGCTTGTCTGGCTTTGATTAAAGGTGTAGCAGGTATTTTTGGCAACTCTTATGCTTTGATTGCTGATGCGATTGAATCGACTACCGATATTTTTTCGTCTTTCCTTGTTTTGTTTGGCTTAAAATACTCTAACCGTCCTGCGGATGAAAATCACCCATACGGACATGGCCGAGCAGAGCCTTTAATTACCTTTATAGTGGTCGGGTTTTTAATTACTTCGGCAACCATTATTGCCTATGAAAGCATTCAAAACATTAACACCCCCCATAATTTACCAAAAGCCTGGACATTAATCATACTGGGAATCATCATTATATGGAAAGAGTTTTCTTTTCGCAAAGTGATGAAAAAAGGAATCGAAACCAACAGTTCTTCCTTAAAGGCTGATGCGTGGCACCACCGAAGCGATGCTATCACCTCCGTAGCTGCTTTTATCGGAATTGCTATTGCATTGCTTTTAGGCAAAGGTTATGAATCGGCAGATGATTGGGCGGCACTTTTTGCCTCTGGATTTATACTTTACAACAGCTACTTAATTTTCAGACCGGCTTTGGGCGAAATTATGGACGAACATTTATACGACGATTTGATTTTAGACATACGCCAAGTATCCCATAAAGTTGAAGGCGTTATTGATACCGAAAAATGTTTTATCCGAAAAGCAGGCATGAAATATCACGTTGACCTGCATGCTACGGTAAATGCTCACATTACGGTAAAAGAAGGACACGACATAGCGCATTTACTGAAAGATACCCTGCGAGCTGAAATTCCGCAACTTGGTCATATTTTAATCCATATTGAACCCCATGAATAAGAAAACCCGAATTGCTATTAATGGTTTTGGAAGAATTGGACGCAATTTGTTTCGATTGCTTTTGAATCATCCTACACTCGAAGTGGTGGCTATCAATGACATTGCTGACAATCGTACCATGGCGCATTTGATTAAATACGACAGCATCCACGGCGTATTGCCTAACGAAGTGTCTTATGATAACCAGGCTATTATTGTGGATGGAAAACCTTATTTGTTTTTTCATGAAAAAGAAATCGGGAAGCTGAATTGGGAAGCCCTTGCCATCGATTTTGTGGTAGAAAGCACCGGAAAATACAAATCGTTTGAAGATATTAATCAGCACCTGATCGTTGGAGCCAAAAAAGTAATCCTCTCCGCTCCTTCTGAAGTACCCGAAATCAAAACCGTAGTACTTGGTGTAAACGAAAACATACTGGACGGAACAGAAACAATAGTGTCTAATGCCAGTTGCACCACCAACAATGCTGCCCCAATGATAAAAGTCATTAACGAATTGTGTGGCATTGAACAAGCTTACATTACTACTGTCCATTCGTATACTACTGATCAAAGTTTGCACGATCAACCCCATAAAGATTTACGCCGTGCCCGAGGAGCCAGTCAATCTATTGTTCCCACCACTACCGGCGCTGCCAAAGCGCTTACGAAAATTTTCCCCGAAATGGATGGTAAAATTGGAGGTAGTGGCATCCGCGTACCGGTTCCTGATGGTTCTTTGACTGATATTACTTGCTATGTCAAAAAAGAAGTGACCATTGAAGAAATCAACTCGGCCTTTAAAAAAGCCGCTGAAACCCACTTAAAAGGAATACTGGCCTATACCGAAGACCCTATAGTTTCGGTCGATATTTTGGGCAATCCTAACTCATGTCTTTTTGATGCCCAACTAACTTCTGTCATTGATAAAATGGTAAAAGTAGTTGGCTGGTACGATAACGAAATTGGCTATTCCAGCCGAATTATCGACTTGATTATTTTGTTAAAAAAATAATTCTTATTTTTAGCATTCCTAATGCTATGTAATCTACAATTTATGAAATGGTTTTGGCTTATATTACTATTTCAAACGCTGAGTTTCGGACAACCAAAAACTACCGATAAAATCGATAGCACGGCCTATTATATACAATTGGCCAACTTCAATAAAAAAACCAACAATTATAAGTTTTCATTAGCTTTTGCTCAAAAAGCCTACAACTACGCCAAAAGTCAGGATAACGTTAAAGGAAAAGCGGCGGCGCTGTTTTCATTGGGTTCAACCTATTCAGAGCTAAAGAAAATGAACGATGCCATCGAAACGTTTTCTAAAAGTGCAGCTTTCTACAGCCAACTTCCTCCTTCAGCCGATTATGCGTTGTGCTACTACAACATTGGCCTTTGCTATATGAATTTGGAAGAATTTGGCAAAGCCGAGTACAACTTTGATAAAGCACAATCTATTTATTATTTGCTAAAAATTGACAGCTCAGGATTTTTGAATTTGCAAAAAGGTATTTTATATAAAAACAATGGCAAAACCGAACAGGCCTCAAAATTGTTCAACGAAATAGTATCCAGCAATGATTCTAAAGATTTTTTCAAAACAAAAGCCGAAGCTTTGTACCAGCTGGGTACCATTGAAGAAAATTTGAATCACAACAACTTGGCCGCTAACTACCTCAACCGAGCCTTAACCCTCAATGCCAAAGACAAAAACCTTGATCAAAAAGTGAGAATCCTGCTCGACTTAAGCACGGTATATGAAAAACTGCTCGATATCAAAAAATCGCATGCTTTCTTAAAAGCACACCTCCAACTGAAAGACAGTTTATCGCAGTTGAACAATAAAAAATTAGACTCCAATGACTATGTAGATTTTAAGGAAAGTGAGCGTTTGAAAGCCATTGAGATCATGACCCGCGAGAATGAAGCCCAACAAAAAACAAACAAATTTGCCAAGCTAATCAGTGTTTTGGCCATTGCCTTGATTTCGATTTTATCGCTTTTAAGTTTGTCATTGTATAAAAACAACATCATTCGAAACCAATCGAATATACTGCTGAAAGAGAAAAATTTTGAATTACAGATTGCCAAAGAAAAAGCCGAAAAAGCGTCTAAAGCCAGAGCTGAATTTTTATCAACGGTTAGTCACGAATTGCGAACGCCGTTAAACGCCATCAACGGAATCACCCATTTGTTACTGGAAGACAAACCCAAGAAAAACCAATTGCATTATCTGAATTCGTTAAAGTTTTCAGGCAATTACCTGCTGACTTTTATTAATGAAATTCTCGAAATTAACCGTATCGAATCCAATAACATTGAAATTGAATATATCGATTTTAACATCAAACAACTGTTGGTCGACATTCAGCATTCAATGAGCGAAATAGCCTCTAAGAACAACAACGAATTTACATTGAATATTGATGAAAACGTACCGGATGTGCTCTTGGGCGATCCTACCAAACTATCTCAAATTTTTATCAACCTAATTAATAACGCATTAAAATTCACCAAAAACGGAAGCGTTACCGTCATGGCCCGACTGATTGAAAACGGAGACGATTTTTCAAGAATCAATTTTGCCGTAAGCGACACCGGCATTGGTATTCCGGAAGAAAAACAGGAAACCATATTTGACAGCTTTTCGCAAGGTTCAATTGAAATCAATCGAAAATACGGTGGTACCGGTTTGGGCTTAACCATTGTGAAAAAATTGGTTGATTTGTTGGGTGGCGAAATTTCACTGAAAAGTGAAGTTGGCGTAGGAACCACTTTTGAATTTGAATTAAACCTGCTTCATGGTGAACAGCAAATCACGATAGAAAAACCTAAATTCTATTCGGATGATGTACTGTTAGACAAATATATTTTGGTGGTAGAAGACAATAAAATCAACCAAATGGTGACCAAAAAAATGCTGGAAAACAAAGGCATCAAATGCAAAATCATTGACAACGGCGAAGAAGCTATCGAGTTGCTTCGTGCTGAAAATAAATTTGATTTGGTGTTGATGGACGTTCATTTGCCGGGCATCAACGGAACCATTGCCACGCAACACATCCGCGAATTTGACTCCAAAAAACCAATCATAGCACTAACCGCTATTTCATTAAATGAAAATAGGGAAATGCTGTTATCCTTTGGCATGACTGATGTTATTACCAAACCTTTTGAACCGGAAAATTTTTATCGGGTGATTGCCCAAAATTTAGCTTAGTACTGCACAATTAATTCTTTGATTAATTGTCTTAGGTGCGGCTCGGCTGCTTGAGCAGCTTTCAATACCTCTTCATGCGTAATGGATTCTAAATGTTCCTCGCTGCCAATATCTGTAATAACCGAAATACCAAACGTTTCTAACTCCATATGACGCGCTACGATTACTTCGGGAACGGTAGACATTCCGACGCAATCAGCCCCGATGGTTTTCACCATTTTGTATTCGTGCAAGGTTTCAAAAGTAGGTCCTTGCAATCCCATATAAACACCATCATGTACTTCAATAGCTGAAGCTGTCGCTATAGCTTTAACCTTAGCAATCATGTTAAGACTATAAGGCTCGCTCATATTTACAAATCTTGGACCGAAACGAGAATCATTTTTACCTCTGAGCGGATGCTCTGGCATCATGTTAATATGGTCTTTTATCAAAACAATTGAACCTACTTTATAAGCCGGATTTACACCACCTGAAGCATTAGATACAATTAATTTAGTCACTCCAATATATTTCATCACACGCACCGGGAAAGTAACCTCCTGCATAGAATACCCTTCATAATAATGAAATCTTCCTTGCATGGCTACTACTTTTTTATCACCAATGGTTCCAAAAACCAACGCTCCTTTGTGCCCTTCTACCGTAGAAACCGGAAAATTAGGAATCTCGTTATAAGGCAATGTAAATTCAATTTTTATATCATCGGTAAAACTCCCTAAACCGGAGCCTAAAATAACACCGTATTCCGGCGTAAAGTTGGTTTTGTTTTTTATGTAATTAACAGTTTCCTGAACAAGTTCCCACATAGTTTAAAATAATTTGATCAAAAGTCTCTGAGTTGTTGACAAACTTGCTTTTGATAGGTAAATAATATAATTGCTCTTTTAAAATTTCAGTCTTCAAACGTACAAAATCCTTTTCGGTTGTAATAACAATTTTATCGTTCGCTTTATTTTTTATGTTCAATATTTCGCTTTCGCTAAAATCATGATGGTCGGAAAAAACCATAATATCATCATTATCAGATTGCAAATATTCAAAAAAAGGTTTAGGCTTTGCAATTCCCGCGACCAAAACTTTAGCTTGTGATTTTACAGCTGACACTTCCAAACTCGATGTAGTATTATAAGCTTTATCATCATAATCTATACAACTAAAAAATATCGGCACATTTAAACCAAGCTGCTTTTCAATTTTTTCCTGTGCAAGTTGAGAAATAGTAGGCGGACATTTAGTGACAATTATCATATTCGCTCTTTTGGCACCACTGCGGCTTTCCCGAAGATTTCCTGTAGGCAACATCCAGTCATCGCAAAACAAGTCGCCATAGGATGTCAGTAAAATATAAAATCCGGCTTTAACTTTGCGGTGTTGGTAAGCATCATCCAGCAAAATAACTTCCGGTCGGTCTTTCTGATTTAGTAATTGTGTAATCCCATTGCGTCGGTCAGCATCTACAGCCACCTGAATTTGAGGAAACTTTTGATAATACTGAAACGGTTCATCGCCTAATAGTTCCGCATTGCTGGTACTATCAGCCAAAATAAAGCCCTCGGATTTTCTTTTGTAGCCTCTGCTTAACGTTGCTACTTTATATTTGGGCGACAACAACCGAATTAAATACTCTATCTGCGGAGTTTTTCCGGTACCACCTACACTAAGGTTTCCAACAGCAATCACCGGTATATCGAAAGAATAGGATTTCAGTATCCCTTTATCATAAAGATAATTTCTCAGAGAAGTCACCAAGCCATAAAGAATGGCAAAAGGAAAAAGTAATTTTCGCAACAAAATCATAGCACGAAAGTAACGATTTTTTATCTTTGAATGAAAATTATTCAATTTACACTGCCCAAATGAAATTCCGTTTAGTAAAAATCCTTTTGGTCTTATTGCTGATTGCTCCCGCAGCTTTTTCACAGGAAGCCGATAATGTGGCTATTTTGAAAATCATTTTTACCAAATACTACAAAAACGAAAAAGTCATTGCCAAAGGAAGATTACAACTGCTCAGTTTTTATTGCAAAAAAGCACCGAACAACGAGGAGGTTTTAGAAGTCATTTCAAAAAGTGATGTCCTGAAAAAAAATGCCGACGAAATCAAAAAGCAAATCGATATCACTGTCAATGAGGATTGGGACAAAGAATATACTGCACTGTTTAACAATCAGAACCAGTATTTGAAAAGCAAAGTCAACGCCTGTCTGTCGTTTGAAGAATACAAAACCGTTTCCGACCGTCATGGGGAAAACAACCAACGCCTGATGATTGTCAGCAAACCGATTTATTTTGCCAAGAACAATTTAACTTTGGTAAAAGTGGCTTTTTACAGAAACATTGAACATAACAGCGGTAGCTTTTTATTGCTCGAAAAAGTAAACGGTCTTTGGACTATTAAAGAATATTTAAACGAATGGGCGACTTAAGTAGAACGCCGTTGGCAGAACGCAGATAAAAAATATGAAAATAAAAGAAATTCTCTCCGCCTTAGAAGAAATGACCCCTCTGGCTTATGCCGAAGACTTTGACAATGTAGGTTTGCTAGTAGGCGACAGCAATGCCGAAGCTACCGGAGTTTTGGTTTGTCACGATGCTTTAGAAAGTGTAATTGATGAAGCTATAGTGAAGAACTGCAATATGGTGGTATGCTTCCATCCTATTCTTTTTTCGGGTTTGAAAAAAATCAACGGAAAGAATTATGTTGAGCGCGCCGTAATCAAAGCCATCAAAAACGACATTGCCATTTATGCTGTGCATACCGCATTAGACAATCATAAAAAGGGAGTCAACAAAATATTTTGCGACGCGTTGGGTTTGACCAATACCAAAATTTTAGTACCCAAAAAGAACTTCATTCAAAAACTCATAACCTATACCATTCCGGAAAACGTAGAAAAATTGCGCAATGCGTTGTTCGAAGCCGGCGCCGGAAAGATTGGCAATTATGAAGATTGCAGTTTCAACTCAAAAGGCGTCGGAACCTATATGGGCAACGAAGACAGCAATCCGGAAATTGGCGAACGCTTTGAATTTGTTGAAAATGAGGAAATCAAAATCGAGGTGACTTTTGAAAAACATTTGCAGTCCAAAATTCTAAAAGCTCTTTTCAAACATCATGTTTATGAAGAAGTGGCTTACGAAATTTATGATTTGCAAAATGCTCACCAAAACATAGGATTAGGCATGATGGGTGAACTCGAAAAACCCATGAGTGAAACCGACTTCCTTTCGCTGGTCAAAACCAAAATGCAATGCGGAGGCATTCGTCACAGTGCTTTACTTGGAAAACCTATCCAAAAAGTTGCCGTGCTGGGCGGTTCGGGCAGTTTCGCCATCAGCCAGGCCAAACAAGCCGGAGCCGATATTTTTTTAACCGCCGATTTAAAGTACCATAACTTTTACGAAGCTGAAAATCAGTTGGTTTTAGCCGACATCGGGCACTTTGAAAGTGAAAGATTTACAAAAAATTATATTGTTGATTTTCTTAAGAAAAAAATCCTTAATTTTGCCATCATTTTTTCGGAAGAAAATACAAATCCCGTTAAGTACTTATAAAATATGGCGACTACAAAAGAACTAAGTGTTGAAGACAAATTGAGAGCTATCTACGACTTGCAAATCATAGATACAAGAATTGATGAAATCAGAAACGTTAGAGGAGAATTACCTTTAGAAGTGGAAGATTTAGAAGATGAAGTTACCGGTTTAAGCACTCGTTTAGATAAATTAAAAAGCGACTTGGTTGCGATTGAAGAACAAATCAAAACCAAAAAGAATGCTATCGAAGAGCATCAAGCCGCAATAAAAAAATACACCGAACAACAAAAAAATGTTCGCAACAACAGAGAATTCAACTCGTTGACTAAAGAAGTAGAATTTCAGGAATTGGAAATCCAATTGGCTGAAAAACAAATCAAAGAATTGAAAGCTTCTATCGAGCACAAAAAAGAAGTGATATCAAGCTCTAAAGAAAGATTAGACCAAAAAACTTCGCATTTAAAACACAAAAAATCGGAACTAAACGATATCATGGCCGAAACCCAAAAAGAAGAAAACTTCTTAATGGAAAAATCTGCCGAATATGAAGCACAAATCGAAGAGCGTTTGTTAGCGGCTTACAAAAGAATCCGTTCTAGCGTTCGCAACGGTTTAGCCGTAGTTTCAATAGAGCGTGGTGCGTCTGCCGGTTCGTTCTTTACCATTCCGCCACAAACACAGGTGGAAATTGCAGCCCGCAAAAAAATCATCACCGATGAGCACTCAGGAAGAATCTTAGTAGATGCTTCTCTAGCAGAAGAAGAAAGAGAAAAAATGCAACAATTATTTGCTCACCTATAATAATTAATCCCGATTCATTCGGGATTTTTTTATGAAAAGAATACAACTGTTTATCATTACCAAATCCATAGGCCTTTACCTCAATTGCCTGAGTTTTATCAATGCAGAGAAGGCCAAAACGATTGCTTACCAATTTTTCAGCGAACCCCGAAAAGGCAGGCTCAAAAAAGATAAACTTCCCAAAACATTACAATACAGCACCAAGGAAACATTTACCTATAATAACGAAAACTTTCAAACCTATATCTGGGAAGGCAACGACGACATCATTCTCTTAGTGCATGGCTGGGAAAGCAATGCCTCCCGTTGGAAAAAAATATTGCCTTACCTCAAAAAACTGCCCAATACCATCATCGCCATTGATGCGCCTGCTCACGGTTTAACTGACGGAAAAGAATTCAATACGCCCAAGTACGCCGAGTTTATTCACGTTTTAACCCAAAAATACAACCCAAAAACGCTCATTGGTCATTCCATCGGTGGTGCCGCGATTACGTATTACCTGCACAAATACCGAAATGACCATGTCGAAAAAATTGTCTTGCTCGGCGCTCCGTCCAGCTTCAAAAGAATAAGCGATAATTTTATTGAAATGCTGAGCCTGAATGCCAAAATCCAAACCCTACTCGAAAATTACTATTTCGAAAGATTCAACATCCACGTCAATGATTTTGCCGGCCATTTATTCGCCTCCAACTTCCATCAAAAAGCCATCATTGCCCACGATTTGCAAGACAATATAATCTTGGTGGAGGAAGGCAGGAAGTACGCCCAAAACTGGAAAAATGCCACTTATATCGAAACCAACGGACTCGGGCACAGCATGCACAACGGCGACTTATATCAAAAAATAGCCGATTTTATTGCAGAAGCGTAAACCATTTTTTGCTAAAGCAAAAATACCTGACAGCCACTGGCTGTCCTCCTTTTAATTTCAAATCATCGGGGCTAGACAGGAATGGTCTTGATTTCTTGTATTCTAAAAAGCTGAAAATCAATACTAATCAATCCTTGCTTTTCTAATCCCTAATCTTTTTAGCTTTTCTGCAAAAAAAAGTGGTAGTAGAAAACAAATATTTCCTATTTTTAACAAAATCATTAGCATTTAGTATTATTAACCATCCCTAACTATGAAGATTCTAAAAATACAAGCATTACGCGGACCGAATATTTGGAGTGTACAACGCAAAAAACTAATCCAAATGCGTTTGGACTTAGAAGAAATGGAACAATCACCCACTAATAAAATTGAAGGTTTCCGCGAACGTATAGAAGCCATGTTTCCCACCATGATTGAACACCGTTGCTCTGAAGGAACCAGAGGTGGCTTCTTCTCCCGAATTGAACGCGGTACTTGGATGGGACATGTCATTGAACATATTGCTCTAGAAATTCAAACCCTGGCCGGCATGGAGACCGGTTTCGGAAGAACTCGGGAAACCAAAACTCCGGGAGTCTACAATGTAGTCTTTAGCTATACCGAAGAAAACGTTGGTATGTTTGCCGCCGAAAGCGCCGTAGCCATAGCCGAAGCCCTAATCGCCGGAACCTCTTATGATGTGGAAGCCGACATACAAAAAATGCGTGAAATCAGAGAGCGTGTGCGTCTTGGTCCTTCAACCGGCAGTATCGTTGACGAAGCCGTGGCTCGTGATATTCCCTGGATTCGTTTAGGCACTAATTCCTTAGTACAATTGGGCTACGGAATCAACCAAATGCGCTTTCAAGCCACCATTACCTGCAAAACCAGTAATATAGCGGTTGACATTGCTTGTAATAAAGAAGAAACCAAACGCATGCTCGACTTAGCCTCTATACCGGTAGCTAGTGGTAGCATTTGTGTGGACGAAGAAGATTTAGAAAACACCATCAAAAAAATTGGGTATCCTATCGTTTTAAAACCCTTAGACGGGAATCACGGCAAAGGCGCTTCTATCAATGTAGTAACATGGGAAGATGCTGTTTCCGGATTGGCTTATGCTCAAAAATATAGCCGACGAGTGATTGTAGAAAAATTCATTACCGGCTTTGACTTCAGAGTACTGATCATTGATAACAAATTGGTAGCCGCTGCCAAAAGAGTGCCGGCTCACGTAGTTGGAAACGGTACCGATACCATCCAAAAATTAATTGAAGAAACCAACAAAGACCCACGACGCGGTTACGGACACGAAAACGTACTTACCGAAATTGATGTCGACCGAGATACATTAGATTTATTGGAAAAACTCAATTACACCGTTGATACCATTCCGAAAAATGGCGAAATCGTGTATTTGAAGTCAACAGCCAACCTCAGCACCGGCGGAACATCGGTAGATGTAACCGACATGATGCACCCGGAAAATATTTTCCTTTGCGAACGCATATCGCGTGTGATTGGGTTAGACATTTGCGGGGTAGATATCATGGCCGAAAACTTAACACAACCCTTAAAAGAAAACGGGGGTTGTATCTTGGAAGTTAATGCAGCACCCGGTTTCCGTATGCACTTAGCGCCTTCCGAAGGTTTGCCAAGAAACGTAGCAGCTCCGGTAATCGACATGTTGTACCCTCCGGGAAAACCAAGTCGTATCCCAATTATAGCTGTTACCGGTACAAATGGTAAAACTACCACTACCCGATTGTTGGCACATATTGTAAAAAACAACGGCTATAAAGTTGGGTTCACCACTTCAGACGGGATTTATGTGCAAAACCACATGATGGAAAAAGGAGATACTACCGGACCCGTTTCTGCCGAATATATTTTGAAAGATCCTACTGTAGAATTTGCGGTATTAGAAACAGCCCGTGGCGGTATCCTTCGCTCCGGTTTGGGCTTCAGTCGCTGTGATATTGCTATTATCACCAATATACAGGAAGACCATTTGGGCTTGAGCGATATTCACACTTTAGATGATTTGGCTCGTGTAAAAGCAACCGTAGTTCGCTCAGTTAAAAAAGACGGCTGGGCCATTTTAAATGCCGAAGACGACCAATGTTTGAAAATTGCTAATGAACTTAGCTGCAACGTTGCTTACTTCAGTATGGATGAAAACAATGCGACCATTCAGCAATTTGCCAAAGAAGGTAAAATTGTAGCGGTTTATGAAAACGGTTATATTACCATCAAAAAGGCGAATGGAAAATCCGTGTGGAACGTGCTACTCATGTGCCATTAACGCTAGGTGGTAAAGCCAAATTCATGATTGCCAATGTACTGGCCGCTACTTTAGCTGCATATTTACAAGGATTTAAAACCGAAGACATCAGTTTATCATTGCAAACGTTCATTCCGAGTGCAGCACAAACACCGGGTCGTATGAATATTTTTGAATTCAAAAAATTCAAAGTAATGATTGACTTTGCCCATAATCCATCAGGATATAAAGGGGTAGAAGAGTTTTTAGCTTCAGTGGAAGCGACCAAGAAAATCGGAATCATTGCCGGTGTTGGGGATCGTCGTGACGAAGACATCAAAGAATGTGCTACCATTGCGGCCCGCATGTTTGACCACATCATTATCCGTCAGGAGAAATACTTACGCGGTCGAACCGAAGAAGAAATCATCGGCTTAATAATGGAAGGTATAGCGGCATCAGGCAAAACGATTACCCACGAAATCATTTCAAAAGAAACCGAAGCTATTAAACATGCCATCAACAGTGCACAAGAAGGAACCTTCATTACTGCATTAAGCGATGTTGTAACCAATGCCATTGAAATTGTTCAAGAATATTTGGATAAAGAAAATGAAGATGGAAATGTATAAGGATTTGCAATCACCGACTGCAAAAACCTCAACATAGCAAACTAAAGACACCATGAAGCTTAAAACTAGAATCTTTAATAAAATAAAAGGGCAACTCAACAAGTTGCCCTATATAAAGCCATTGTATCAACAGTCGCAACAATGTCTTTTTCCGAATGGTCATTTTTACTCTCCCGTTTTTAATATTGCCGAGATTAAAAAAAGAGAAGATCAAATATGGAAAAACCTGAATGTAGAAGGTGTTGCGGGGATCAATCTAAGAACGGAAGACCAAAAACAATTGGCCAAAGCTTTTAGTGAATACTATGAAGAAATGCCTTTTCGAGCCTTGAAAGAAGGAAGTATTCGGTACCAATTTGAAAACACCTCTTATTCCTATACGGATGGTATCGTGTTGTATTCGATGCTGCGTCATTACAAGCCTAAACAAGTTATTGAAATTGGCTCAGGACATACTTCATCATTGATGCTCGATACCAACGAGTTGTTTTTGGATAACCAAGTCAAGCTGACGTTCATCGATCCTTATCCTGACAGACTATATTCCTTAATTACTGAAGCGGATAAAAACAGCGTGACCATTTACCCAACCGATGTGCAGATTATCGCTTTGGATGTTTTTGAAAAACTGGAAGCTGGTGACATCCTTTTTGTAGACAGCACCCACGTTACCAAAACCGGTAGTGATGTAAATTATATTTTATTTGAAATTTTACCCAAACTCAAAAGCGGTGTAATCATTCATTTTCATGATATTTTTTATCCGTTTGAATATCCTAAAGACTGGATTTATCGTGGCTATAATTGGAATGAAGATTATATCTTAAGAGCTTTTCTGATGTATAATGACCAGTATGAAATTAAGTTTTTCAATCACTATATGCATTTACTGCACAAAGAAGTATATGAAAAAATGCCTATGAGTTATCAAAATATAGGCGGTAGTTTATGGATTCAGAAAAAATAGTTTAGCGTACCTTAAATTTCTCTCGGTATTCCAAAGGTTTCATCCCCACCACTTTTTGAAATACTTTTCGAAATGATTTCGGATCAGTATAGCCCGATTTATCTATGATTTCAGAAACCGAAAGCTGCGATTGTTCTAAATGGCGTTTAGCAGTTTCTATTCGGATGTTTTGCAAATATTCAATAGGTGGAATACCGGTCGCCAGCTTGAATCGTCTAACCAAATTCCGGCGGCTTGCAGGGACATCTCCCAAGACTTCTTCGAGGTTTTCTATCTGATGAAATCGTTTTTCAATTTTTTCTTGTATCGAAGAAACCAAAGCGTCATTGTGGGTATAATTTGGGCGGAACGTACCAAAATAACTCTGCTGATATCTATCCATATCAATGGCAAAAAGCTTGGCCACCTGAATGGCGATTTCATGTCCACAATATTTTTGAACCAATAAAATAATCAAATGAAATAATGAGGTCGAACCACCACTGGTGAAAGTTCTGTCGTCTGCAGTTACCGTTTCATTGGGTTTTAATTTTACTTCCGGAAAAGCACGAGCAAAAGCAGCACAGGAATCAATATGTGTTGTAGCACTCTTCCCGTTCAATAGGCCCGAAGCTCCAAACAAAAAAGCGCCCGAACAAAAACTGGCTACCTCGGCCCCACTCCTGTATTGTTGTTGCAACCACGGAATATAAGCCAGATTCTTTCCTATAGTAGCTGGGATATCATTTGTGGTAAAGGCCGGTAGTAAAATCACATCCAAAACCCCTGTTTCCTCTGCTATCGACTGAATAGTATAGCCGTGAAAAGTAACTTCTCCGTTTTCCAATTGGGTTGGCAACTGATACATCGCAATAGCAAAAGGCGCTGTCTGTCCTTTTTCAAGGACCAATTTGTTTGCCGTTTCCAATACTTCTAAAAGAGCGGCTACACTCAAAAGTTTGTAATCTTCTGTCAATACTAATCCGACTCGCTTCATCCTAAATTGTTTTTATCAAAAATACTGATTTTGTCCTAAATGACCCTAAGTTTAACTTTTTTGGTTATCCTTCGGGCAAATTTCTGATTTACTTTTGTTATACTAATCTATTAAAACGAAGTATTTATGAAAAAAGACAAAATCATTTTTTGGGTGGCTACCCTTATTATCTTTCTTTTTGAAGGAGTAATGCCGGCGTTCACCTCGCAAACAGAAATGGCCAAAGAAGGCCTCCGTCACTTAGGGTATCCCGAGTATTTCGGCAATGCTTTGGTGGTCTTTAAAATTTTGGGCGTATTGGTTTTAGTTATTCCCAAAGCTCCGAAAAACGTAAAAGAATGGGCTTATGCCGGCTTTGGTTTCGATTTTATTTTTGCCAGCATCAGCTATATTTGTGTGGAAGGATTTAATTTCCTTGCGGTATTTCCGTTATTCTTCTTAGGGATTTTAGCCGTGTCTTATATCTATTATCATAAGATAAGTAAAACTGTGAACGCTTAATTTTTATGGTCGAAGTATTTAAAACTAACGTACAAAAAACCAAACAAGCAACAGCTTTAATCGTAATTTTGTCTAATCGATTTGCTAATACGACCATTCTTTTTGATTTAGAAGATTGTGATAAAATACTTCGCGTAGAAAGCCATAGTATTAATTCGGCTGCCATTATTGAAGTCGTTCAAGCGCAGGGCTATCACTGTGAAATTTTAAACTAAATGAAAACAACTTTTAAAAGTATCGATAAGTATATTGCCATGCAACCCGAGGAAGTGCAGGTCATATTGGAAGCCATCCGACAAACCATAAGAAAGGCTGCCCCTCAAGCGGAAGAAGCCATCAGTTACCAAATGCCGGCTTTCAAATGCCACGGCCCTTTGGTTTATTTTGCCGCCTACAAAAACCATATTGGCTTTTATCCAACCGGTACAGGTATCAAAGCTTTTCAAAAGGAAATAGAGGTTTACAAAAATTCTAAAGGAGCGGTTCAGTTTCCTTTAGACCAGCCAATTCCGCATAAGTTAATTACCCAAATGGTACGATTTAAACTAAACGAAAATTTAAACAAATTAAACAAATGATAACCATACAAAACACCGTAAAAGCTCCCATTGAAAAGGTATGGGCATTTTGGACACAACCCGAACACATCACCCAATGGAATAATGCTTCCGAGGATTGGCATACGCCCAAAGCCAGTAATGATCTTACAGTGGGTGGAAAATTCTGTGCTACGATGGCTTCCCGAGATGGTGCTATGAGCTTTGATTTTGAAGGCACTTACACCGCCATTAAAGAATTAGCATTAATTGAATATGTGATAGCTGACGGACGAAAAGTAAGCATAACATTTGAAGTTACCCCGGAAGGCGTAGACATTACCGAAAGTTTTGACCCTGAAAAAGTAAATCCCGAGGAAATGCAACGTCAAGGTTGGCAAAACATCTTAGATAATTTTAAGAAATACACAGAACAACACTAAAAATACAAATTATGACCAAGCAAATATGGCTTAATCTTCCGGTGAAAGAGGCCTCGAAATCAAAAGAATTTTATACTGCTTTAGGTTTTAAATTTTTAGAAGAAAGAACCACACCTGATTCCGCCTGCATGTTGGTGGGTGAAAACAATTTTGTCATCATGTTGTTTTCGGAAACGATGTTCCAAAGTTTTATTCAACACAACATTACAGACACCGAAAAATCCGCTGAATTTTTAATTTCTATTGATGCTGAAAATCGGGATGAACTAGACGCATTGGCTCAAAAAGCAAAAGCGGCCGGTGGAATTGTTTATGCCGCTCCGGGTGAAAACCAAGGTTGGATGTACGGCTGTGGCTTTTGTGATTTAGACGGGCACCGTTGGAATGTATTGCATATGGACTTCAGTAAAATGCCCAAACAGTAAAAAAAATAGTAAACTTTAAAAACAATAAAAAATGGCACAGGTTAACCCTTATTTAATTTTTAACGGAAATTGCGAAGAAGCATTTCTGTTTTATCAATCCGTATTTGGCGGAACTTTCCCTTATATGGGAAAATATAGTGAAATGCCTAAAATGGATGGTTGTCCGGAGGTGAGTCCGGCGGATGCTAACCGAATTATGCACGTCTCCTTACCTATCGGGAATACTATCCTGATGGGAGGTGACAGCAATGCTGCAAGTGGTGATGTTGCTTTTGGAAATAATTTCCATGTATCCATTAACACCGACAGCAAAGAAGAAGCTGACCGCATTTTTAACGGATTATCAGCAGGTGGCGAGCCCTTTATGCCTATGGACAAAACGTTTTGGGGCGCCTACTTTGGGATGTTCAAAGATAAGTTCGGCATTCACTGGATGGTCAACTTTGACGAAAACGAAAAATAAAATACAATGAAAAAGAAAACCCTTTCAGCAATTGAAAGGGTTTTTTAATACTATTATTTTAAAGCGACTGAAACTAAATTCCGGCTACTGCTTTAATTTCATCTATAATTCGTAACGCTAAAGCATCGGCTGCCTCCTGTGTTGGTGCTTCGGTATAAATACGAATAATAGGTTCAGTATTGGATTTGCGCAAGTGCACCCATTCGGTAGCAAAATCTATTTTAACGCCATCAATAGTAGAGATATTTTCGTTTTTATACTTTTCGGTCATACCTACCAAAATAGCATCTACATCAATTTGTGGTGTCAATTCTATTTTATTTTTGCTCATATAGTATTGCGGATACGAGGCTCTTAGCTCCGCCACAGTCATATCTAAACCGGCTAAATGAGTTAAGAACAAAGCCACACCCACCAAACTGTCACGCCCGTAGTGCAACTCCGGATAAATAATCCCTCCGTTACCTTCTCCTCCTATTATGGCATTGGTAGACTTCATTAACTCCACCACATTCACTTCACCTACAGCACTGGCTTGATAACTGCCCTGGTGTTTGTTGGTAATATCGCGCAGGGCTCTTGAAGAGGACATATTAGAAACCGTATTGCCGGGTGTTTTACTCAACACATAATCGGCACAAGCCACCAAGGTATATTCTTCGCCAAACATTTCGCCATCATTAGAAATAAAAGCCAAACGGTCAACATCCGGGTCAACTACAATTCCAAAATCAGCTTTCTCTTCTACCACCAATTTACAGATATCTCCCAAATGTTCTTTCAAAGGCTCAGGGTTATGAGGAAAATGACCATTCGGCTCACAGTATAATTTCACACACTCCACGCCCATTTGTTCCAATAACTTCGGAATGATAATCCCTCCGGATGAATTTACGCCATCAACTACTACTTTGAATTTTCTTTTGGCTACGGCTTCTGCATCTACCAATGGTAATTCCAAAACCTCATCAATATGAATATCCATGTAAGCATCATTCATCGTAATTTCGCCCAAACTGTCTACATCCGAAAAATCAAACGCTTCGGCTTCGGCAATTTCCAAAATCTTAGCCCCATCGGCTCCGCTTAAAAATTCTCCTTTGGCATTCAACAACTTCAAGGCATTCCATTGTTTCGGATTGTGAGAAGCTGTCAAAATAATACCGCCGTCCGCTTGCTCCAAAGGCACGGCCACTTCTACCGTTGGTGTAGTCGACAAACCTAAATCAATCACATTTATGCCTAAACCAATTAAAGTATTCACCACCAAATAATGAATCATAGGTCCGGAGATACGGGCATCACGACCAATTACAACGGTTAGTTTATCTTTTTGTATGTTGTTTTTCAGAAAGGTTCCGTAAGCCGAAGCAAATTTCACGGCATCTACCGGCGTTAAATTATCGCCCACTTTGCCGCCAATTGTTCCGCGAATTCCTGATATTGATTTGATTAGAGTCATTTTGATTCTTTTGAAATTGAATGTTAAATTTTAAATGCTTACAAATATAAAGAATGGTGTTTTTCAATTCTAATTTAAAATTCAAAATTTATAATTTAAAATTGCTAAATTAGGCACATGAACTTCTTAGCTCACATCTATCTTTCCGGCGAAAACGATTTGGTAAAAATCGGAAACTTCATGGCGGACAGCATTCGGGGCATTCTTATGAAAACTATCCTGAAGAAATCAGAAAAGGCATTTTACTGCACCGTTCTATAGATAGTTTTACCGACATGCATCCTATTTATCGTCAAAGCAAGCATCGCTTACATGAAAAATACGGGCATTATTCAGGCGTAATCATGGATATTTTCTACGATCATTTTTTGGCCAAAAATTGGAAAACCTATTCAGACGAAAAACTGGAAACCTATGCCGAAAATTTCTATACGCTGTTAACCAACCACCAGGAAGTACTGACGGAAAGAGCCAAAGGAATGCTGCCATATATGATTGGAAGGAATTGGCTGGTGAGTTATGCCACCATTGAAGGGCTGGAAATGATCATGTTTCAAATGGATCACCGCACCAAGAACAGAGTGGACATGCACGAATCAATAGTAGAACTCAAACAATTTTACACCGAATTTGAAAACGAATTCACGCTGTTTTTTGAAGAATTGCGAAAACATTGCCAACAAAAGCTGGCAGAACTTTAAAATTGACGGCAGTTATTGTATTTTAGCACTTCAAAAGTTTGAAAATAATGCCGTCGAACAAAGCTTCCTTTTTTAAAATTATTATCCGAAGTATTTTCAGAAGAGCCGAACACATGGTTTTTCTGCTGAAGGACAAATTAAGCGAAAGAAACTTTATCTATTTCGCCAGTGTGGCCGTGGCCATTACCTGTTCGTTTGCCGTAATTATACTAAAGAGTTTTGCGCACAATATTTTCCTTTGGGCCAATGATATCAATGGGTTTCTGAAACTTCCTTATATCAACAGTTTACTGCCGATTGCCGGTATCCTGCTGACCGTTTTTGTGATTCGGAATTTCCTGGATAACAACTTGGAAAAAGGAAGTTCAAAAGTACTGTATGCGGTAGCCAAAAAAGGCGGTATACTTCCCAAAAAACAAATGTATGCCCAAATAATCACCAGCTCTTTAACAGTAGGACTCGGAGGTTCTGCCGGATTAGAAAGTCCGATCGTAATTACCGGAGCGGCTTTTGGTTCCAACTTTGCGCAAAAATACCATTTATCACAAAAAGACAGAATACTGTTGTTAGCCTGTGGTGTGGCAGCCGGAATTGGTGCTGCGTTCAACGCTCCCATTGCCGGAGTTTTATTTGCTATCGAAGTGGTTTTGACCGATATAACTATTTCGGCTTTTATTCCGATTATCATTTCGGCCGCGACCGGTGCTTTGATTTCAACGGTAACCTTAAGTCACGATGTGATTTTGAATTTTGAACAAACCCTAAAATTTGATTACCACAATACACCTTACTATATTTTACTGGGCATTTTGGCCGGATTGACTTCTATTTATCATGCTCGGAATTTTCAAAAGATTGAAAAGTTTTTCGGCAGCTTTAAAAACAAAGGCTATCGTAGAGCGCTTTTCGGAGCTTCTATTTTGGCCATTTTAATTTTCTTTTTCCCCACCTTGTTCGGAGAAGGTTATGAAACTATTAAGACCCTGGCCTCCAAAAATCCGAGTGTTTTATTGGATAATACCATGCTTGAAAAGTTTAAAAGCAGCGAATGGGTGTTGTTGGCTTTTGTTGGGGTAACCATGCTCTTAAAAGCGTTTGCTACCGGTTTAACATTAGGTAGTGGCGGTAACGGTGGAAACTTTGCACCTTCGCTTTTTGTGGGTTCTTATCTGGGCTTTGTGGTGGCAAAAACGGTAAATCTTTTAAACTTCACGCATCATTTACCTATAGCCAATTTTACCATTGTAGGCATGGCCGGAATTTTGAGCGGATTGTTTCATGCCCCATTGACAGCCATTTTCCTTATTGGTGAGATTACCGGAGGCTACGATTTAATGGTCCCATTGATGATAGTGTCTTCGGTAAGTTTTGCGGTTTCCAAACAGTTTGAAAAGCACTCCATGGATGTTAAAAGTTTGGCCGATAAAGGCGATGTATTTACCAGCGACAAAGACAAGAATATCCTGCAAAGTATTGATTTTTATAATTTGGTACAGCAAAATTACAGAACACTGACCCTGCAAGATTCGCCCAGTGAAGCCGTAACTATTTTTGCTACCACCGACCAAAAAATAATCCCGATTATTGACGAACATAAAGTGCTGATTGGTCTTATCGATTTTGATGAAGTCAAAGCCTTTATTTTCAATCCGAATCATTTGAAATTTATGACGATGAGCGAAATCATCAGCCAACCCAAAGAATTCCTCTTGTTTGAAGACAAACCGGAGAAAATCATGAGGTCGTTTGAAGTGTCCAAAAGTCCTATTTTGCCGGTTATTCACAAAGGAAAATATTTTGGTTTTTTATCCAAAATTGATGTCCTCGAAAGTTATCGTCAACGCTTAAAAGAGATGGTGATTGATTAATCTTTTTTACTAATAACTTCTACTCCTACTGTTTAAAATTTCCTTCCAAAACACTACCTTTGCGTTTTGCCAAAAATGCTATGCTAGATACAGAAAACACCATTGAAGTTCTCGGCGCCCGAGTTCACAATCTGAAGAATATTGATATTACTATTCCGCGTGAAAAACTGGTCGTTATTACCGGTCTTTCGGGTTCGGGAAAATCATCTTTGGCCTTTGATACTATTTATGCCGAAGGACAACGAAGATATATTGAAACTTTTTCTGCCTATGCCCGTCAATTCCTTGGTGGTTTGGAACGCCCTGATGTAGATAAAATTGACGGTCTTTCTCCGGTAATTGCCATTGAGCAAAAAACCACCAGTAAAAGTCCGCGTTCTACAGTGGGAACGATTACCGAGATTTATGACTTTTTGCGTTTATTGTATGCCCGTGGTGGTGAAGCCTACAGCTATGTGACCGGCGAAAAAATGGTTTCGTATTCCGATGAGCAAATTAAAGATTTGATTATTCAGAATTTCACCGGAAAACGCATCAATATTTTGGCACCAATAATTCGAGCTCGTAAAGGGCATTACGCCGAGTTATTCCAACAAATTACCAAACAAGGTTTCCTGAAAGTGCGCGTCAATGGTGAAGTACAGGACTTATTGCCGGGCATGAAACTCGACCGTTACAAAACCCACGATATCGAAATTGTCATTGACCGAATGGTGATTGAAAACAATGAAGAAAACGAAAAACGTTTAGCTGAAAGTATCAAGACAGCTATGTATCACGGCGAAAATGTATTGATGATACTAGACCAAGACACCAACGAAGTGCGCTATTTCAGTAGAAACTTGATGTGTCCTACTTCCGGGATTTCGTATCAAAATCCGGAGCCGAATTTGTTTTCGTTCAATTCACCCAAAGGCGCTTGCGAAACGTGTAAAGGTTTAGGTACTGTACACGAAATCAATCTGAAAAAATTATACCGAATCCAAAACAATCCATCAAAAATGGGGGATTTGCTCCTTTGGGCGAATATAAATCATCTTGGATTTTTAAGCAATTGGAAATCATTGGTGAAAAATTTGATTTCAAAATTACTGATGCCATTGACACCATTTCCGAAGAAGCGATGCAGATTATTTTGCACGGCGGGAAGGAAAAATTTTCAGTAGAATCAAAAACATTAGGCATTACCAAAGAATACAAAATTGAGTTTGAAGGGATTTCGCATTTCATCAAAAACCAATTTGACGAGAGCGGCTCTACTTCAATCAAACGTTGGGCAAAAGAATTCATGGATGAAATTGAATGTCCGGAATGCCACGGGTCGCGTTTGAAAAAAGAAGCTATGTACTTCCGCATTCACGAGAAAAACATCTTCGATTTATCGACTATGGACATATCCGATTTATCGCTCTGGTTTGATGATTTAGACAAACATCTATCCGAAAAACAAACGATTATTGCGTCCGAAATTGTCAAAGAAATCAAAGACCGTTTGCGCTTTTTAGTAAATGTGGGACTCAATTACCTGTCCATAAACCGGAGTTCTAAATCGCTTTCGGGCGGAGAGGCACAACGTATTCGACTGGCTACCCAAATTGGTTCGCAACTCGTTGGGGTTCTTTATATTTTGGATGAACCGAGTATTGGTTTGCACCAAAGAGACAATGAAAAACTAATCCATTCGTTGGAACAGTTAAGAGATATAGGCAATTCGGTTTTAGTTGTTGAACACGACAAGGACATGATAGAACGGGCTGATTATGTGATTGACATTGGTCCCAAAGCGGGAAAATTTGGGGGAGAAATCATCAGCAAAGGAACACCGGTCGAATTACACAAAGAACACACTATGACGGCCATGTACCTAAATGGTGAAATGAAAATTGAAGTACCCCAAAAACGTCGTGAAGGCAATGGAAAGTTCTTGAAGTTGACAGGAGCCACCGGAAACAATCTTAAAAATGTTTCCATAGAATTACCATTAGGAAAACTGATTTGCGTAACCGGAGTTTCGGGTAGCGGAAAATCGACTTTAATAAACGAAACACTGTATCCAATTCTGAATGAATATTATTTCAACGGCGTCAAAAAACCACAACCGTACAAAAAGATTGAAGGTTTAGAGCACATTGACAAGGTCATTGATATTGACCAAAGTCCGATTGGCCGAACACCACGAAGCAATCCGGCAACTTATACCGACGTGTTTTCGGAAATCAGAAGTTTGTATACGCAAACGCCGGAAGCCATGATTCGTGGGTATAAAGCAGGACGTTTCAGTTTCAATGTTTCGGGCGGAAGATGCGAAACTTGTGAAGGTTCGGGTGTACGAACTATTGAAATGAGTTTCCTGCCGGATGTTTATGTTGAGTGTGAAACCTGTCAAGGCAAACGTTTTAACCGAGAAACTTTGGAAATACGATACAAAGGCAAATCGATTTCGGATGTGTTGAATATGACCGTGGATGAAGCCGTTTCTTTCTTTGAAAACATCCCGAAAATTTACCGTAAAGTCAAAACCATACAGGATGTCGGATTGGGTTACATCACTTTAGGCCAACAAAGTACCACGCTTTCGGGCGGAGAAGCCCAACGCATTAAATTGGCCACCGAATTATCTAAAAAAGACACCGGAAACACCTTCTACATCATGGACGAACCCACTACAGGTTTGCATTTTGAAGACATTCGAGTGCTGATGGATGTGATTACTAAATTGGTAGATAAAGGCAATACTATTTTGATTATTGAACACAATATGGATGTCATTAAACTAGCCGATTATATAATCGATATCGGTCCCGAAGGCGGAAAAGGCGGTGGCGAAGTAGTAGCCAAAGGCACTCCCGAAGAATTGGTAAAAAATAAAAAAAGCTACACTGCACAGTTTTTGAAAAAAGAGTTAGCATAACCTTAAACAATCCATGGAAGGAAAAAGAATTGATTTTTTAGATGGGCTACGCGGCGTTGCAATTATATTAGTTGTGTTGTTTCATGCCTATTCCAGATGGACTTCCGTCGTTCCGTATGGTGACAAATTCGCTTCCTTTCCTGTTTTTAAAGATGGGTATTTGGGCGTGCAACTGTTTTTTCTCATCTCGGGTTTCGTGATTTTAATGTCGCTGGAGAAAAACACAAACATCCTCACTTTTTTGTATAAACGTTGGCTACGGTTATTTCCGGGGATGCTGATAGCGACTGTTTTAGTGTTTACCACTGCTTTTCTTTTATATGAAAGACCTATGGGAAAACCGGATGTATCGTCGGTGATTCCGGGGTTGTTTTTTATTGACCCATTATGGATTAAGGCAATAACCGGCAACACTATACAACCCTTGGAAGGTGCCTTTTGGTCTTTGTTTGTAGAAGTAAAATTCTATATAATCTTCGGATTACTTTATTTTTATTTGGATAAATTCAAAGCTATAGTCATCCTGACCCTTTTATATCTTTCCTCTATCTATCTGAATACTCACCAGGACAGCTATTTTTGGCCGGTTTCTGATTTTCTTTCGCTTGAGTATTACGGGTGGTTTGCCGGCGGATGTGCCGCATATTTGTTTTTCAAAACACAAGAACATAAATACTTTTTATTTGCTATCATCGTAACCGTAATAGAATTATACATGATGAAAGCCGGAAATCGAACACTGGCATTTGGAGTTTGCTTAGCGGCATTATTCTATGTCCCTATTTACGTTGAAAGATTCAGAGTTTTTTTTACCAATTCAATTTTACTTTTTTTCGGTTTTATCAGTTATCCGTTGTATTTGGTTCATGAAAATGCGATGATAGCTATGATTGTGAAACTGGACAAGAACATAGCAGGCATACCTTTTATTTTATTGCCTGTAATTCCTATACTTATTTTATGCGGAATCACATATCTTATAGCGGCGAAAGTAGAACCTTATGTGAGAAAAATGATTGCCCGTTAACCCATATTGAACGTAGTAAACATTCCGTTATATTGGTTAGCGTATTATAAAAAAAAGAGTATTTTTGCGCGTTTGCTTTAACCATAAAATTTACAATAAAAAAGATAACAATGATGAGAGACGAATTTCTAAATGAAGACGATAAAATTCAGGAAAAATTAAAACAAAAAACCTGGAACGAAATAAGAACCAACGACTCTTGGGCGATTTTTAAAATCATGTCCGAGTTTGTAAACGGTTACGAAAGCATGGCGCGCATTGGGCCTTGTGTTTCTATTTTCGGTTCGGCAAGAACCAAACCGGATACCAAATATTATTTATTGGCCGAAAAAATTGCTTATAAAATCAGTAAAGCAGGTTATGGGGTTATCACCGGTGGTGGTCCCGGAATCATGGAAGCCGGAAACAAAGGAGCCCACAACGGTGGTGGTACTTCGGTTGGTTTAAACATCGAATTGCCTTTTGAACAACATTACAATCCTTACATTGACAAAGATAAAAACCTGAATTTTGATTATTTCTTTGTGCGCAAAGTAATGTTTGTCAAATACTCCCAAGGTTTTGTGGTCATGCCGGGTGGCTTTGGTACATTAGACGAATTATTCGAAGCGGTTACCCTTATCCAAACTAAGAAAATTGGTAAATTCCCTATTATCTTGGTTGGAACCGAATTCTGGTCCGGGCTAATTGATTGGATAAAAACCGTGATGATTGAAAAAGAACACAACGCGAATCCGGATGACATGAACCTCATTAAAATTGTGGATACCGAAGACGAAGTGGTGGAAGCGTTGGATAATTTCTATAAAAAATACAACCTCAGCCCTAACTTTTAATACCAAAAGCCTGAACTTAGCTTCGGGCTTTTTTCAATATATTGCTCTACTGACGCTATGTTTTTTAATTCGTTTCATTTCGCAGCATTCCTTCCTATAGTTTTTTTACTGTACTGGTTTGTTGGGCATAAATCGAAAATCAATCAAAATTACATTTTAATCCTCGCGAGCTATTATTTTTACTCATGTTGGGATTGGCGCTTTCTGTTTTTGCTGGTTTTTTCTACCTTATTGGATTATGTTTCAGCAATGAAAATAGAACAAAGCAAAACGCTGTCCGAACGAAAAATGTGGCTCTGGCTTTGTGTTGTGATTAATGTGGGTTTCCTTGGTATTTTCAAATACTACAACTTCTTCGCCGATTCTTTTGCCGAAGTATTGAACGGTTTCGGATTACATACGAGTCCTTTATTATTAGACATTATCCTGCCGGTCGGCATTTCATTTTATACTTTCCACGGTTTATCCTATATCATTGATATTTATTACGGAAGAATCAAATCAGAGAAAAATTTTGTCGATTATTCCCTGTTTGTTTGCTACTTCCCACTGTTGGTGGCCGGTCCCATTGAACGGGCGACACATCTTTTGCCACAAGTCAAAAAACGACGCAAATTCAATTTTAACAAAGCCAAAGAAGGTGTTTACCAAATCGTTTGGGGCTTGGTTAAAAAAGTCGTTATCGCTGATTCGTGCGCCATCTATGCCAATGCGGTTTTTGATCATTACCATTCAATGAATTCCTTATCGTTGCTGTTAGGAGCGGTTTATTTTGCGTTCCAGATTTACGGTGACTTTTCCGGTTATTCCGATATCGCTTTAGGAACTTCTAAACTCTTTGGTATCGATTTACTGAAAAACTTCAACTATCCTTATTTCTCCAGAGATATAGCCGAGTTTTGGCGCAAATGGCACATCTCTTTAACCACTTGGTTCCGAGATTATTTGTACATCCCATTAGGAGGCAGCAAAGGGTCAAAATGGCTCAAAGTCAGAAACACTTTCATCATCTTTTTGGTCAGTGGTTTTTGGCACGGCGCCAATTGGACATTCATTGCATGGGGACTTATCAATGCCTTGTATTTCCTTCCGCTGTTATTGTTGAACCGAAACAGAAAAAACCTCGACGAGTTTGCCTTGGGCTTCAACTTTGAATCCATCCGCATTCTTTTCAACATCTTGATTACGTTTGGTCTTACGTGCTTAGCTTGGATATTTTTCAGGGCCAAAACCATTACCGATGCTTTTCAATACATCAAAAGATTGTTTGAAAACGGTATTTTCTCCGAACAGTATTTCGCTATCGAAAGATACAATTACGAGTTACTGCCATTAGTACTGCTATTCATTGTTGCCGAGTGGAACAGTCGAAACCAAATTGAACCGATTTCAGGAAAATTCAGTTGGTTAAAATTAGGCTTGTGCTTAGCCGCTATAGTAGCCTTGGGCGTGTTTTCTGATTATAAAGAATTCATTTATTTTCAATTCTGATGAAACAGTTTCTATACTTCATATTAAAAACGTTAGCATTGCTCCTACTCACCATGGGATTGCTGGATGTGTTGTATACTACTGTTTATCTGCAATCAAATTCGAGAACCAAAATTGATTATTTATACAATTCCAAAGACCTAGATTACGATGTGGTTTTCCTTGGTTCATCCAGAGTTAACAATCATTTTGTGCCAAAGATTTTCAACGAGCAAGGCTACAAAACGTTCAACTTCGGCATCACCCGTTCCCGCTTAGAAGAATCGGCTTTGATGCTGAAATTGATGGTGGAAAGAAACTATAAAATCAAGAATCTCATCCTTCAGGTAGATTTAAATATCAATACCAACGACCATTCCGAAGCGATTCGCTCGTTGTTTATGCCATATCTGCATCGCTCGCAAATCATACGTGACCACTATAAAAATATTCCTGAATATAACGAGTTACTTTATATTCCGTTTTACCGCTATTTACATTATGATGCTCGGGTCGGATTTAGGGAAATGTACTATTCACTTGTTCATAAGAGAACCAATGCTTTGGATAACGAAGGTTTTTACCCGTTAACTTCGCATGAAGGCAAAATGATTCCGGCTGATTTGTCAAAATATTATCCGAAAAGAAACGTAGCATACGAAGAAATAAAAGCCATTTGTAAAGCCAATAACATCAACCTGATTGCTATGACAACTCCTATGTGCATGAGTACCATAAACCGTGAGTATTTCAATCATATCAAATCGGTATACCCGGAAATTTACAGTTTTGAAAACGCAGTAACTGAGGATAAATATTTTGCAACTTGCGGACACATGAACAAAGCCGGCGCTATTAAATTTACCAAAGTGGTTTTTAACGCTTTCTTTAAACCCAAAATCCAACCTTGAAAAAACTAACCTACATACTTTTCTTTTTTAGTTTTATTGCTGCGGCTCAACACCATTCCAAAATGATAGTGGAAGTTGACAGTGATAAAAAAGTACTGACTGTTATTCAGGAACTAACCTTTTTCAATCAAACCAACGATACCTTAAATAACATCGTACTAAACGATTGGACCAATGGATATTCGTCTAAAAACACGCCGCTGGCCGCAAGATTTTCAGATGAATTTGAACGAAGTTTTCATTTGGCCAAAGAAAAAGAACGCGGTCGCACAGACCACATAACCATCATCGACCAAAAGAAAACCTTCCTGACTTGGGAGCGCGATGCCAATCATCCTGATGTGATTCAAATCAGATTAAGAGAGAAGCTTTTACCCAATCAAAAAGTAACACTTTCCCTTACCTACTTCGTTAAAGTTCCCAGTGATAAGTTTACCAAATTCGGCTATGGCGATGACGGAAAAATGTATTTAAAAAACTGTTTCCTGTTACCGGCACGGTATGAAAACCATGCATTTGTTAAGTATGACAATTTAAACTTAGACGATTGCGCCAACAGCCTTTCTGATTATGATTTGGAAATCAAAATTCCGCAAAACCTGACGCTGAGTTCTGATTTAAACGAACTAAAAAAAGAAGTCCAAAACAACCAAAACTATTACCAACTCACCGGAAAAAACCGTTTGGATTTTAATTTGTTTATTGATAAAAACGCGGCCTTCTCCTTATATAAAAACGGTAGTTTAGAAGTTGTTTCCGATTTGGGCAACACCCGTTTGAACGACATTCAAAAAGCCATTGTCATTGATAAAATAGTCAGCTTTGTCGGCGATAATCTGGGCAAATTCCCCAACCAAAAAATCACCGTTTCCGAAGCCGATTATGAGCGAAATCCTTTTTATGGATTGAATCAGTTACCGGTTTTTATCAGCCCGTTTTCGGATGAGTTTTTGTATGAAATTAAATTCCTAAAAACCTATCTGAATAACTATTTGCACAGCACGCTTCAACTCGACCCAAGACAGGACAACTGGATTTACGACGGAATTCAGGTGTACATCATGATGAAATACATAGAAGAATTTCATCCCGACAGCAAGATGATGGGTAGCGTGGCGAAGTTGCGACTGGTGCGTGGTTACAACTTGGTAAGTCTTGGTTTTAATGGACAGTACAGCTATTTTTATATGCTGATGGCGCGTAAAAACTTAGACCAACCGCTGGGCAATCCGAAAAATACCTTAATCCGATTCAACGAAAAAATTGCTTCAAAATACAGGGCCGGTCTGAGTCTGAAATACCTCGACAGCTATCTCGAGCAGGATATTGTGCAAAACAGCATCCGTCAGTTTTTGGTTTTAAATCAAAGACAACAAACCAACCGAAAGGATTTTGAAACGATATTAACTACTAATTCCCCCAAGAAAATCAACTGGTTTTTTGATAAAATTATCGAATCACGCGACATCATTGATTACAAATTTGAAGACGTTACCCGCACCAAAGACAGTGTTAGTTTCAAACTGAACAACAAAACCCAAACCAATGTTCCGATTCCGGTCTATGGTATCAAAGACAAGCAAATTGTTTTCAAACAATGGATAGACACGTTCTCAAAAGACAGCGTGTTTACAGTTCCTAGAAACGAGGCCGAGAAAATTGTCATCAATTACAAAAACGAAGTGCCCGAATTCAATTTGAGAAACAACTGGCAATCCCTTAGAGGCTTTCGATTGAATAATCGCCCGATAAAGTTCAACTTCATGAAAGATTTGGAAGATCCGTATTACAACCAAATTCTGTATGTACCTACTTTGGAATACAACTTATACGATGGTTTTTTGCCGGGTTTCCGCTTTCACAACAAAACCATTTTGGACAAACCGTTCATCTTTGATGTCAATCCGACCGTTTCTACCAAAACCCAAAACCTCTCCGGAAAAGCTTTGTTTTTTGTAAACCAATACAACCGCGATAGCAAATTATACAATGTAAAATACATGTTAAGTGGGCATTACTTGCACTACGCTCCAGATGCCTATTACAGCAAAATTGCACCAACCGTTTTCCTCAATTTCCGTCCGGATGATTACCGCGATAATCAAAAATCGTCTATTATCATCAAAGAAATTATGGTAGACAAACAAAAATCGTCTTATACCACTTCAGAAGACACTCGAAACTATCAGGTATTTAACGTCAAATATGTAAATACTAAAACAGAAGTTACCCATCATTTTCATTTCTTGGGCGATTTTCAATATTCAAAAACATTTGGCAAACTGGCTTCTGAAGTTCAGTACCGTAGATTGTTTGATGACAACCGCCAACTGAACCTGCGCTTTTTTGCCGGAACCTTTTTGCACAACAAAGCAGAAGACGATTATTTTGATTTTGGCTTAGACCGTCCAACCGATTATTTGTTTGAAAGCGAATACTTGGGCCGTTCCGAAAAAACCGGTTTGTTCAGCCAACAATCCATCATTGCCGATGGTTTCTTTAAGTCAAAATTAGAAACCCGAACCGCCAACCGTTGGATGACAACTGTCAATGCCAGCTACGGGATTTGGAACTGGATTGAAGCTTATGGCGATATCGGTGCTATTAAAAACAAAGAAACCTGCGGTAAGTTTGTGTATGACAGTGGAATTCGTCTGAACCTCGTTACCGATTATTTCGAATTATATCTTCCGGTGTATTCTAACAATGGCTGGGAAATTGGCGATAAAAATTATGGCGAAAAGATTCGTTTTATTGTCACTTTCAGACCTGAAACCCTTATCAATCTTTTCACCCGAAAATGGTTTTAAAACGGGTTGAAATGAAATAAAAATTACATTATTCTTTGCATAATTTAAATATCGTTAAATATTTTACAACCAACTTGCTTTTTATTGGTTTAAAATTACAGATACTTAAATATTATTTTTACGCGGAAATAACAAAAGTTACTTCTTTTTATTTAAATTTGTTTCTTCAATACAGCATTTCATTATGACCGAAGCACAAACCAAGACCGAAATTACCTTTGATGATTTCAAAACCGAAGTAGTAAACGATTACAGAATTGCTAAAATCAGCAGAGAATGTAGTCTACTGGGACGAAAAGAAGTGTTAACCGGAAAAGCCAAGTTTGGAATATTCGGCGACGGTAAAGAAGTACCGCAATTGGCATTAGCCAAAGCCTTTCAAAACGGAGACTTCCGTTCGGGCTATTACCGCGACCAGACTTTTATGATGGCGATTGGGCAGTTAACCATTCAGCAATTCTTTGCCGGTTTATACGGACATACTGATTTGTCACATGACCCCATGAGTGCCGGACGACAAATGGGCGGACACTTTGCTACTCATTCTTTGGATGAAAACGGTAATTGGAATAACTTAACGCAACAAAAAAACTCGAGTGCTGATATCTCTCCTACTGCCGGACAAATGCCGCGTTTGTTAGGATTGGCACAAGCCTCCAAAATATACAGAAACGTTCGTGGCTTAGAAGACTTCAACAAATTTTCTAAGGAAGGTAACGAAGTCGCTTGGGGAACCATCGGTAATGCTTCTACCTCTGAAGGCCTATTTTTTGAAACCATCAACGCAGCCGGTGTACTACAAGTTCCTATGGTAATGAGCGTTTGGGATGATGAGTACGGTATCTCAGTTCACGCCCGCTATCAAACTACTAAAGAAAGTATTTCTGAAATCCTGAAAGGATTCCAACGCGACGAAGATAACAACGGCTACGAAATCATGACCGTGAAAGGTTGGGATTATCCGGCTTTGGTTGAAACCTATCAAAAAGCCTCTGCCATTGCCCGTGAACAACACGTTCCGGTGTTAATCCACGTGGATGAATTGACTCAGCCACAAGGACATTCGACTTCAGGTTCACACGAAAGATATAAGAACGCTGAACGTTTAGCTTGGGAAGCTGAGTTTGATTGTTTGGCCCAAATGCGAACTTGGTTAATAGACAACAATTTGGCCACCGCCGAAGAATTAGAAACCATTGACAACGAAGCCAAAAAAGAAGTCATGGAAGGCAAAAAAGCCGCCTGGACTGCCTTTGTAACGCCAATGAAAGAAGAGCAACAGGAGTTGGTTTCCCTATTAAATACCATAGCCGAAACAAGTGCTAATAAAGTATTCATCGAAAAATATGCTGCTGATTTAGCTTCCATCAAAGAGCCTATCCGAAAAGATATCATCACCACAGCACGCAAAGTGTTGCGTTTGGTTGTAACAGAAAACGGTAAAGCCTCATTGGCCACTTGGATAACGAATTACACCAATAAAATCCAGCCTAAATTCAGTTCGCACTTGTTTTCGCAATCGGCACAAAATGTATTGCAAGCCACTGAAGTAGCACCAACTTATGATAACACAGCCGAAGAGGTAGACGCTCGTTTAATATTACGCGATAACTTTGACGCCATTTTCAATAAATACCCTGAAGCATTGATTTTTGGTGAAGATGCCGGAAATATTGGCGACGTAAACCAAGGCTTAGAAGGGATGCAGGAAAAATACGGAGAACTCCGTGTGGCCGATGCCGGTATTCGTGAGGCTACCATCCTCGGACAAGGAATAGGAATGGCCATGCGTGGTTTACGACCTATAGCCGAAATTCAATATTTAGATTACTTGCTCTATGCCATCCAAATCATGAGCGATGACTTAGCAACGTTGCAATACAGAACACAAGGCCGTCAAAAATCACCCTTGATTATCAGAACTCGTGGCCACCGTTTAGAAGGTATTTGGCATTCAGGCTCACCAATGGGAATGATTATTAATGCCATTCGCGGTATTCATGTTTTGGTACCGAGAAACATGACCAAAGCGGCCGGTTTCTACAATACTTTGTTAGAAACTGACGAACCTGCTTTAGTAGTGGAGTGTTTGAACGGGTACCGACTAAAAGAAAAAATGCCTACCAATTTAGGCGAATTCAAAACGCCAATCGGTATAGTGGAAACCATTAAAACCGGTACCGATATCACCATAGTTTCTTATGGCTCTACGTTAAGAATCATCGAACAAGCCGCCAAAGAATTACTCGAAGTGGGAATTGATGTGGAAATTATAGATGCGCAATCCTTATTACCGTTTGACATAAACCACGACTGTGCCAAAAGCGTAGCCAAAACCAATCGTTTATTGGTAATAGATGAAGACGTACCGGGAGGGGCTTCAGCCTACCTGTTACAACAAATAGTAGACGAACAAAACGGGTACCAACATTTAGACAGCCAACCGCAAACCTTAGCTTCTAAAGCCCACAGACCGGCTTATGGTACTGACGGGGATTACTTTTCTAAACCCTCAGCAGAAGACGTCTTCGAAAAAGTATACACCATCATGCACGAAGCCAAACCGGACAAGTTTCCGAGTTTATATTAATAGTAAAAGGAGCCTTAATGGTTCCTTTTTTTATACTTTGCTTTCAAAACCAAATACTATCAAACAACAATGGTCATATTGGAACTTCCTTAAAATAACACTCTCAAATGGCAACCCAATCAATTTGTCTTGTATATTTATCCTATGAAAAAACGGATGCTATTCCTATGCTTATTTAGTCCTTTCATCGCCTTGTGTCAACTCACCAACGAAGATTACAAAGAAACCGTCGTGGAGTTCATCAATACTATCAAAAATAAGAAGCAAGTACTGCTCGACTCTATGATACGCTATCCTTTGAGCCGCCAATATCCCCTGCCCGACATAAAAGAAAAAACCGAAATGGGACAACGCTATAATGAAGTTTTTGATGAACCGTTACTCCAAAAGATTCTCAATTCAGACCCTGCCAAAGATTGGTCTGATGTAGGTTGGCGTGGCATTATGTTAAACAATGGAGAGTTGTGGATTGATTATGACGGTTCATTGTTGGCCGTAAACCATCAATCAGCATGGGAGACCAAAAAAAGACACGAGTTAATTGAAGCCGATAGGAACCGACTTCACCCTTCCCTTCAAAAGTATGTAGAACCTATTTGCATTCTCAGAACCAAAAAATTCCTTATCCGCATAGATGACTTGGGAAACTACAACTACCGTTATGCTTCATGGCCTGTAAATAAAACCATGGCAGACCGACCCGATTTAGTTATTTCAAAGGGTGAACTTATTTTTGAAGGAAGCGGTGGCAACCACCATTATCAATTCAAAAAAGGGAGGTATACTTATGAATGTGGTATCGTAATTATGGGGGAAGATGACTCACCACCTGCCTATCTAGCCGTTACCAAAGGTAAAAAAGAAATACTAACGCAGGATGCTGATATAATTGAAAAATGATTGACTATGTTAGCTTGATGTAAACTCGTTCAAACAAATCAAGAACAATTATCAATCCTCGAAAGGCTATGAAAACTTTCGGATATTTATAGTTACACAAAATTCCCCAATCGCAATTCCTAATTCTTAAATTAATTATCTTTACCAAAAAATAAACTCATGCAACATATCATTGACCGTTTCGTAAGCTATGTCACTATTGACACCGAATCGGATCCGAACTCCACTACAACCCCAAGCACCAAAAAACAATTTGATTTAGCCAACAAACTGGTCGACGAACTTAAAGCCATCGGCATGAAAGAAGTGACGATTGACAAATACGGTTATGTAATGGCAACCTTACCGTCAAACGTAGACCACAAAGTGCCAACGATTGGCTTTGTATCTCACTTTGACACCACCCCCGATTTCACCGGAAAAGACGTAAAACCACAAATCATAAAAAATTATGATGGTGGCGATATCGTGTTGAACAAAGCGCAAAACATAGTGCTTTCGCCAAATTATTTTAAAGATTTATTACTGTATAAAGGGCAAACGTTAATTACTACCAATGGTTTAACGCTGCTTGGTGCCGATGACAAAGCCGGTATCACCGAAATCATGACCGCTATGGAGCACATGATTAACAACCCGCAAATCAAACACGGAAAAATCAGAGTATGCTTCACTCCCGATGAAGAGATTGGTCGTGGTGCCGATTTATTTGATGTGAAAAAATTCGGAGCCGACTGGGCCTACACCATGGATGGTAGTCAGATTGGTGAATTAGAATATGAAAACTTCAACGCAGCCGGTGTAAAGATTACTTTCAAAGGGAAGTCGGTGCATCCTGGTTATGCCAAAGGCAAAATGATTAACTCGATGCTGATTGCTAACGATTTCATCAACGAATTGCCTAAAGGCGAAACTCCGCAGGAAACCAAAGGTTATGAAGGCTTCTTCCACGTTACCCAATTACAAGGAAGCATTGAAGAAACCAAATTGGAATTAATCATTCGTGACCATGATATGAAGTTGTTCAAACAACGTAAAGCCTTAATCGAAAAAATCACAGCCAAATTCAATAAAAAATTCGCTAAGCAATTTGGGGAAGATATTGTTGTTACAACCATCACCGACCAGTACTACAACATGAAAGAAAAAGTAGAACCGGTAATGTTTATTGTTGATTTAGCCGAAAAAGCAATGAAGTCTTTAGGTATTAAACCCTTAATCAAACCTATCCGCGGTGGTACTGACGGTTGTCGTTTGTCTTATATGGGCTTACCTTGTCCGAACATTTTTGCCGGGGGTCATAACTTCCACGGAAAATACGAATACGTTCCGGTAGAAAGCATGCAAAAAGCCATTGATGTGATTGTAAAAATCGCTGAACTAACCGCTACTACTGATTTCACGAAAAAGGAAAAAGCAAAGAAGAAATAATATTTTTTTCAGTAATGAAAGAAGAAAAGCACACTTGGGATAAAGTCAACCAATGGGGAGAAGAATTAGCCTTGTTGCGAAACATTATTCAAAAGACCGAGCTGGTAGAAACCACAAAATGGGGTGGCGAAGTGTATACTATCAACAACAAAAATGTGTTGGGCATTGGTGGCTTTAAAAACTTCTTTACCATTTGGTTTTTCAACGGAGTGTTTCTCAAAGATGAAGCTCAGGTTTTAGTCAATGCTAATGAAGGAGTGACTCGAGCTTTACGTCAGTGGCGTTTTACTTCGGCAAAGGAAGTCAACGAAAAACTGATTATGCAGTACATCCGCGAAGCCATAGAAAACGAAAAGGCCGGACTTTCCATCAAACCCGAAAAGAAAGAAGCCATGCAATGTGATTATTTTGCGGCGGCTTTGAAGGATGACAAAAAACTCAATATTGCTTTGGAACAACTAACTCCTTTCAAACAAAAAGAATATTGGGAGTATATGGCCACTGCCAAGCAGGAAAAAACCAAAGTCAGCCGCCTCGAAAAAATAAAACCCATGATACTCGAAGGCAGAGGCTTGAACGATAAATACAGAAGTTAATTATAAATAAAAAACCCAAATCCGACAAAGGCATTTGGGTTTTTTAATAGAAATATGAATTCGTAATTCATAATTCGTAATTCATAATTCGTAATTCATAATTCGTAATTCATAATTTTTATACCTAGGCTTTCTTATTCAACGCAGCGGTCATCTCTAACGATATAGCCGAACGCTCAATTTTTAATTTCCCCGACATGGTTTCAATAACGACTGTCCCTTCTCCTATTTCAACTATTTTACCATGAAAACCACTTTTAGTGATTATCTTATCGCCCACTTTTAATCCGGCTTCGAATTCTTTTTCTTGTTTCACTTTCTTTTGTTGTGGTCTAATCATAAAGAAATAGAAAATTGCCAATAAGGCGACCATTTGTAACGCAAACATTGGATTCATAATAGGATGTTTTATTTTGTTCCTTTCGGAACTATGTTAGATTGAATGTATAATATTTTTTTCCCTTCCGGAACATTAGCTGATAGTACTACTGACTTTGAATTCTCACCTATTTTTCCGGCGGAGTTGAAAGACACTTTTACAATTCCGGCTGCTCCCGGAGCCACAGGTTCTTTAGGATATTCAGGAATAGTGCAGCCACACGAACCTTTAGCATCGGTTATAACTAAATCCGATTTCCCGGTGTTTTTAAACTTGAAATCAAACACCACTTTATCGCCTTGCGTAATGGTTCCGAAATCGTGCTTTTGGGTTTCAAAAGTCATTTCTGTTTCCGAAGTAACATTTTCTTTTTTACAAGATGTTGTCATTACAAATAAAACAACGATAGACAATAAACTTATTCTTTTATTCATTTTATTTCTTTTACATTAAACCTCTGCCGGTTTTCTTGATTTTGTTTTCGTTTTCAAATTCTTTGACCAAATTATCCAAAATCCCATTAATGAAAATACTGCTCTTTGGTGTTGAGTATTCTTTGGCAATTTCAAGATACTCGTTAATCGTAACTTTCACCGGAATGGATGGAAACTTCAAAAATTCGCATATGGCCATTTTCAAAATGATGGTATCTATTTCGGCTATACGATCGGCATCCCAATTAGGGGTCTTGTCTATGTATTCTTTGGCTAATTCCACTTCATTTAAAACCGTTTTCCTGAATAACAAGCTCACGAATTCTTTATCTTCTTCATCTTTGTAAAGCTTAACCACTCTGAAATCATCTTTCTCGGTAATTTGCTTCAACTGCTTCTGAATTTGGGTATTCACTAGCGGAATATCGTCAATCCAAGTCAGTTTATGATCTTCTAAGTATTCATATAGCTTTTCATTTGGCGCCAACACTTCGGTAAACATATCTACCACAAACTGTTTGTCTTCTTCAAACGTAGTTTTCTTGGTGCTCATGTATTTTTGGTACAAACTGCTTTTCTTGATTTCGTTTAATAAAATCAAAATGTAGTCATCATTCATCAACCAGTTGTTGATTTTACGTTTCTCTAACGCAATACTTAACGAACTGTTTTCTTCCAATAATTGAAGAACAGCGTTGTTGATGAATTTAGTGTTGGGCTTTTTTTCTTCCGGTGTAGCTAAATGCTTTTTGCTTGAAGCGTCTAAGAATATCACTTCCTTTTTTCTGATTTCAATCAGCGAAGACAGCATGATTAAATACAAATCCTGAATATTATCGATACTTTGAATCAAAAACTTTTCTTCTTTTTCTAATTCATCAGATCTTTTTTGATGCATCGCGTAGATGGATTGCATCACTTTCACTCGAATATGTCTTCTGTTTAACACGGGTAAGAACTTTTAAAAATTAACAAAGCGAAAGAAAATCTTTCGCTTTGCAAAAATAGTAATATTTTAAAACCTACTATTATTTATTGGCGTTTTCTTTTTTTCTTTCGTCAATACGGTTTTGTGCAATTTGCATAGCCGCTTGTTGCGTGGTCAAGTTATTGGCATCGGCAAAGCTGAAAATTTCTAAGGTAGTGTTGTAGATGTTTTCAGTTCTTCTGATAGCTTCTTCTTTGCTGTATTTTACAATTTCGGCATATACATTAATAATTCCACCGGCATTGATTAAGAAGTCAGGAGCATAAGTAATCCCTCTTTCTCTTAAAATCTGTCCGTGAACCGCTTCAACAGCTAACTGATTGTTGGCAGCACCAGCGATTACTTTAGCTTTAATTTTATACACTGTATCATCATTAATCGTAGCACCTAAAGCACATGGCGAATAGATATCTACATCAGCAGCATACAAATCAGCTCCTGTGTAAATCTTGGCGCCATATTTAGCCACCATGTTTTCCATTTTATCCTGGTGAATATCAGCCACAAAAACTTCAGCACCTTCATTTCTCAAATGGCTGATTAAAGTTTCACCCACGTGTCCTGTTCCTTGCACTAAGATTTTTTTACCGTCCAATTTATCAGAACCGAACTGGTATTTAGCCGCAGCTTTCATTCCCATGTAAACACCATAAGCGGTTACCGGAGAAGGATTTCCTGAACCTCCACGAGCTTCTGAAATTCCGGTTACGAAATTAGTTACCTCGTGAATTCTGTCCATATCTTCCGTAGTGGTACCTACGTCTTCAGCCGTGATATATTTTCCGCTTAATGAATTTACAAATTCACCAAAACGCGTAATCATTTCAGGAGTTTTATCTGCTTTAGCATCACCAATAATAACCGCTTTTCCACCACCAAGGTTTAAACCGGTAATTGCTGATTTGAAAGTCATGCCTCGAGAAAGACGTAAAACATCATTTAAGGCTTCCCATTCGTTGTTGTATTTCCACATTCTCGTTCCGCCCAAAGCCGGTCCCATAACCGTGTTATGAATACCAATAATTGCTTTTAAACCTGTATCTTTGTCGTTACAAAAAACAATTTGTTCGTGATTGTCAAAAGAAAGTTGTCCAAAAACAGGGTTCATATTTTGCAGCTCTGCCGGGGTAGTGATTTCTGAAGTCATTTTATAGCTATTAAATTTGGACTTTTTAAAAAGTCCCGACAAAATTAAAACTTTATTCAATAAATGACACTCAAATCAAGGATAATTAGTAATTTGTTAATAAAATCAATTTAAATCAAGAATATAATAAATTAATTATTTTTAAAATTTTAACACGAAATAGCCTTTAAAGTCCAATTCTGCCAATTTACAATGAAAGAACTTCAGTATTTAAACAAATATTTTGTCAAATATAAATTCCATTTTTTATTAGGAATTATCATCACCATAGTTGCCCAAATTTTCTCTCTTTTTACTCCGAAGCTCATTAGCAAATCGTTTATGATTATTGAAGATTTTTATAAAAACAAATTAAGCCACGAGGTCATTAAAACAGAATTGATTCACAACATCCTCTGGATTATAAGTACCACCCTGATTGCCGGAGTTTTAACTTTTTTGATGCGTCAAACTTTAATTGTTATGTCGCGTCATGTAGAGTTTGATTTGAAAAATGAAGTCTTCAAACATTATGAAGTACTGGATCAAAACTTCTACAAACGCAACCGAACCGGCGATTTAATGAACCGAATTAGCGAAGATGTTGCCAAAGTGCGCATGTATGTTGGTCCCGCGGTCATGTATACCATCAATACTTTTATTCGCTTTACGGTAGTGATTATATATATGTATAATGTCTCTCCTCGATTGACGTTATACACTTTATTGCCTTTACCGATATTATCGTATATCATTTTTAAGTTAAGTACCGAGATTAATAAACGCAGTACTATTTTCCAACAGTATTTATCCAAAGTTTCGAGTTTCACACAGGAAATATTTTCCGGAATCCGAGTGGTAAAAGCCTATGCTTTGGAAGAACAATACCAAAACCAATTGATTGATTTAGCCAAAGAAAGCAAAACAAAAAGCATGAGTTTGGCTCGGGTGCAATCTTTATTTGGTCCGTTAATGATCGCTTTGATTGGTGTGAGTAACTTAACGGTGATTTACTTTGGCGGTCTGATGTATATTGACGGGACTATTAAAAGCATCGGAACGATAGCCGAATTCATTTTGTATATCAATATGCTGACTTGGCCGGTAGCTTCCATTGGTTGGGTTTCCTCACTTATTCAGGAAGCAGAAGCCTCCCAAAAAAGGATTAATGAATTTTTGAAAATTGAACCCGAAATCAAAAACAAAAATGAAGAACATACTCCAATTCAGGGTGAAATTGAATTCAACAATGTAAGTTTTACTTATGAAGACACCGAAATAACTGCATTGCAAAACATTTCGTTCAAAGTTAAAAAAGGGGAAACGCTGGCTATTTTGGGTAAAACCGGTTCGGGAAAATCCAGCATTTTATCTTTACTTACCCGAATGTATGACATCAAAAACGGCAGTATTACCATTGACGGCAAAAAGATAGATGAAGTGAATTTGTATGATTTGCGCAACAGCATCGGTATAGTGCCGCAGGATGCCTTTTTGTTTTCGGATACCATTAAAAACAACATTAAGTTTGGCAAAGAAGACGCTACTGACGAAGAAGTTATTATAGCTGCTAAGCAAGCGGTGGTTCATGACAATATTATGAACTTTGGCAAGCAATATGAAACTATTTTGGGCGAAAGAGGCATTACCCTTTCAGGCGGACAAAAGCAACGGGTTTCCATTGCAAGAGCTATTATAAAGAACCCTTCCATACTATTATTTGACGATTGTTTATCAGCCGTAGATACCGAAACTGAAGAACAAATCCTGAATAATTTACTCCAAATTTCAAAAGACAAAACCACCATAATCGTGAGTCACAGGGTGTCTTCTGCTAAGAATGCCGACAAAATTATCATCATTGACGAAGGACAAATTATTCAAGAAGGTTCTCATAATCAATTAGTAAACCAAGAGGGGTATTATGCCGAATTGTATTTAAAACAACTTTCGGAAAAAGAATTAAATTAAATGTTGTTTCGTAACAAAAATTTTACCATTTTTGAACTGTATTGAAACACTATAAATCGACCGAAAGAATATGAGAGAAAATGATATGTTAGAAAAAGATGAGATTTTTTCTAAAGTTTTAAGAGCCGGAAGAAGAACTTATTTCTTCGATGTGAGAGCAACAAAAGCTGATGATTACTACATCACCATCACCGAAAGTAAAAAGTTCACTGAAGAAGATGGTTCATTTCACTTCAAAAAACACAAAATTTATTTATACAAAGAAGACTTTGCGGCGTTTACTGATATTTTAGAAGAAATGACAGCGTATGTTTTGAACCACAAAGGCGAAGAAGTAATCTCGGAAAGACATCAGAAAGATTTCAAAAGAGAATACCAGCAGGAAACTACAGAAGAAGCTGCGCCAACTGAAAAGAGTTTCACCGATATTGATTTTGACGATATTTAATCCAAAATAATCAAAGCCCGTAACGAATTGTTTCGGGCTTTTTAAATTTTATAATATGCAAAAATTTATTGCTTTTATTAATAAATACGGAGTATTGTTTCATGGTTTAAGCATCCTGTTTTGGTTGTGGTTAATAACGAACCACGTTCAAAGATTTCAAACCGAAGAATTGCCGTTATCCAAGAAAATTGCCTTTGGTGGTATAGTGATGTTTTTCTTTTTGTCCTGTTTTAATTTATACCGAGCTTTAAAACAAAGAAAAGCTTAACCAATTCGCAGGCCATTTGCTACTTTCAAATCTGAAGTCAGCAAAACGATATCATTATCGTTGCCAACAGAACCCAGTACCAAACATTCACTCATAAAAGTACCAATCTGTTTTTTCGGAAAATTGACTACAGCTACAATTTGTTTTCCGAGTAAATCTTCTTTGCTGTAGCGTTTGGTAATTTGTGCCGAGGATTTCTTGATTCCAATTTCGTTACCAAAATCAATTGTCAATTGAAAAGCCGGCTTTCGGGCTTCGGGAAAATCATTAACATTGATGATGGTTCCCACGCGCATTTCCACTTTTTCAAAATCTGACCAGGATAATTTTTCTTCCATAATTATTAAATTAAAAAACACCCTAAAAAGAGTGTTTTAATACTGTTTATTGCATGGTCACGTAATTGTAAACCTTCATCCCTTGCGCTTCATTGAGTCGGGCCTTAGGTGCCATTCGTAATACGATGGGTTTCCATTGTTCTGCCGAAAATTCTTTAGGTTCGTATAATCTGTGGCAACGCGCACAACTGTTTTCATATAACGATTTTCCTTCTGCCAATTCCGGTGTTAATACCGTAGCTGCAGTTGCAACTGGCGGTTCAACTTTTGGTGGTTCTGCTGTTACCACAGCTGATTTAGAGGCACATGAATAAATAATCGTGGCGAGTGCTGCCAAGGCTAATACTTTATATTTCATAAGATTTTGTTGTTGGTTTAGGGTAAATCTATAAAAAAAATCCCAACAGCAAACTATAGGGATTTTAATTTTAACTAAATCTTAAATGTAATTCTTATTTAACATCCATTAATTCTACATCAAAAATCAAAGTAGCATCAGGTGGAATTACGCCTCCTGCTCCGCTTGAACCGTATCCTAAATATGACGGAATAACAAAACGGGCTTTATCACCCACTTGTAGCAAAGCAATACCTTCATCCCATCCTTCAATTACATGACCTTTTCCTAATGGAAATTCGATTGGTTTTTTTCTTGGATAAGAAGAATCGAATGTTTTGCCGTTTTCTAATTGTCCTGTATAATGAACGGAAACCGTTTTACCGGCTTCTGCTTTTTTCCCATTTCCTTTTTGGATGAATTTATAACGCAATCCGCTTTCCGTTTTTTCAAATCCGGCGGCCAGTTTTTCCATAGCGGCTTCAGCTTGTTTTTTTGCTTCTTCAATTCTTTTCAAACGAGAACCTTCAAAAGTTCTGAATGATTCAATAGCATTCCATTTTTGAGCTTCCTCACCTACTCTGACAATTTCAAGACTTTCAATAATATCGCCTTGCGCAATTTCGTTCACAATATCTTGTCCTTCTACCACATGACCAAAAACGGTATGTTTACCATCTAACCAAGTGGTAGGCACATGAGTAATAAAAAACTGCGAACCGTTACTTCCCGGTCCGGCATTAGCCATAGACAAAACACCCGGTTTATCGTGTCTTAAATCAACATGAATTTCATCATCAAAATTATACCCCGGTCCACCAGTCCCGATACCTTGTGGGCAACCACCTTGTATCATAAAATCAGGAATCACTCTGTGAAATTTCAATCCGTCATAGTATGGTTTTCCCATAGGACGAGCTGAATTTTCTAATTGTCCTTCTGCCAATCCGACAAAATTACCAACCGTTCCCGGAGTTAAATCGTGTGTTAGTTTTACTAAAATAGTTCCTTTAGTAGTATTAAATTTAGCGTATATTCCGTTTTCCATTTTGTGTTTTTTTTAAATGCTGTGCAAAGGTAGTATATAAAATTGTAATTTTGGCTACCATAAAAATCGAAAAACATGAGCTCTATTTATAGCAAAGCCGACAACGATATTTTTATTTCCAGAATCAACAAACTTTCACCCGAAAGCAAAGCCCAATGGGGAAAAATGACAGTAGACCAAATGCTTTCACACTGTCAGGCTCCACTCGATTTTACTTTTGGACAAACGCCTATGAAGACTAATTTCATCATGCGCATTTTTGGAAAAATGTTGAAAGGCAAAGTTTTTGGCTCATCAGAATTTAAGAAAAACAGCCCCACAGCACCTACTTTTATCCGAACAGAGAAATACGATTTTGAGGAAACCAAAAAAGGATTGATTGAGCGTATAACTGTTTTTTCGGAATTGGGAAAAGAGGCCATTAAGACTACGAATCATCCTTTCTTTGGCGAATTGACTTATGACGAATGGAGCCAAATGCACACTATGCACTTGGACCATCATTTAAAACAATTTGGAGTGTAATATCGTTATGAAAAAACTCGATTATATCAATATCAACAAGCAAACCTGGAACGAGAAGACGGATGTCCATATCGCTTCCGAGTTTTATGACATGGAAGGTTTCATGAATGGTAAATCTACCTTAAACGAAATTGAACTGTCCTTGTTGGGTGAGGTTGCGGGAAAGAAAATCCTACACCTGCAATGTCATTTTGGGCAAGACACCATTTCATTTGCTAGAATGAATGCTCAGGCAACAGGTATTGATTTATCGGACAAAGCTATCGACAGAGCCAGGGAGTTTGCTACTCAACTGAATCTGGACGTTACTTTTATTTGCTGTGATATTTATGATACACCGAAGTATCTGGATGAAAAGTTTGATATCGTTTTTACCAGCTATGGTACGATAGGCTGGCTGCCCGATTTGGATAAATGGGCGAATGTAGTTGCTCATTTTTTAAAACCCGGCGGAAGGTTTGTTATAGCCGATTTCCATCCGGTGGTTTGGATGTTTGACGATCATTTCAAGACCGTGTTTTATAATTATTTCAATGTTGAACCAATTATAGAAAGTACTAGCGGAACTTATGCCGATAAAGACGCTGAGATAACTACCAAAACCATCAGTTGGAACCATCCTATATCCGAAATTTTAAACAGCTTAATTAAAAACGGATTGGAAATCAATAGTTTTAACGAGTATGATTATTCACCTTATGATTGTTTTAATGAAACTGTTCAAATTGAAAAAGGGAAGTTTCGAATTCAACACTTAGGCAGCAAAATCCCGATGGTTTATTCGATTGCGGCAACTAAAAATAATTTCCTAAGTAAGAAGAAGCCCTAGCCCGATAGTAGCAAGCTACCATGTAGCGCGGATAGCGGGAACAGCTTCCAAAAAAACTACTATCTTTGCGCCATGCGAATAGACATCATCACCATATTACCCGATTTATTGAGAAGTCCTTTTGAAGGTTCTATCATGAAACGCGCCATTGAAAAAGAATTGGTTGAAGTACACTTTCACAATCTGAGAGATTACACCACCAACAAACAAAAAAGTGTGGATGATTACCAGTTTGGCGGAGGTGCCGGCATGGTCATGATGATACAACCCATTGATGATTGTATTACTCATTTGAAAAGTCAACGAGACTACGACGAAATCATTTATATGTCGCCTGATGGGGAAACTTTGAATCAAAAAATGGCCAATACGATGTCGATGTATGAGAATATCATCATACTGTGCGGTCATTATAAAGGAGTTGACCAACGCGTTCGCGATCATTTTATTACCAAAGAAATTTCGATTGGCGATTATGTGCTATCCGGTGGAGAAATCGGAGCCATTGTATTTTGCGATGCCATAATTAGATTGATTCCCGGGGTTTTGAGTGATGAGACCTCAGCTTTGACCGATAGTTTTCAAGATAATTTATTATCCGGGCCCATTTACACTAGGCCGGCAGATTATAAAGGATGGAAAGTTCCGGAAGTATTGACCAGCGGTCATTTTGCCAAAATTGATAAATGGCGTGAGGATATGGCGTATGAACATACTAAAAACAGACGTCCTGATTTGCTTGACGAATCGTAGAAATTACGAATTACGAATTAGGAATTAGGAATGGTTACATAATAAAATTCATAACCTAATGATTTACATATTTTTAAATTTATAAAAAAGATTGAAAAAATTCACAATTCACAATTCATAATTCACAATTCTTTTTTATCTTTGCCCCCACATTAGACCAACCTCTGGCGAGAACCGTGAATGTTGCTCTGATTTCAAACCATAATAATCAATAAAAATGGCAAATTTAGTAGATTTCGTTAATAACGAATTATCGACAAAAAAAGATTTCCCTGCGTTCGGAGCCGGTGATACTATCACTGTGTACTACGAAATTAAAGAGGGTGAGAAAACAAGAACTCAGTTTTTCAAAGGAGTTGTTATTCAAAGAAAAGGTGCTGGATTGACTGAAACGTTTACAATCCGCAAAATGTCTGGTGCTGTAGGTGTAGAGCGTATCTTCCCGGTTAACATGCCAGCGTTACAAAAAGTTGAAGTAAACCAAAGAGGTAAAGTTAGAAGAGCTCGTATTTTCTACTTTAGAGAACTTACCGGTAAAAAAGCTAAAATCAAAGAAAGAAGAAGATAATTCTAAACTTTCAGCCTATAAAAAAGTCCCGATAATTCGGGACTTTTTTTATGGACATACCTCATCCAACAAAAAACCCGAACTGTTGCCAATTCGGGTTTTCCTATTTATGTCCTTTTAAGTTTTATCCTAAAACGGTTTGCAAAGCGTCGTTCATACTTCTTACCGCATCGGCACTTTTAGCAAATAAAGCTTTTTCAGCATCGTTCAATTTAACATCAACGATTTGCTCCACACCATTTTTTCCAATGATACATGGCACTCCGATACAAATATCGTTTTGACCATACTCACCTTCTACAAAAACAGAACAAGCAATCATTTTTCTTTGATCGTTCAAAATACTATCAACTAAGTAAGCTACCGAAGCTCCCGGTGCATACCAAGCCGAAGTTCCTAATAAAGCTGTAAGTGTAGCACCTCCCACCATAGTGTCAGCCGCTACTTTAGCTAATTGCTCTTCCGATAAAAACTGAGAAACCGGAATTCCGTTATAAGAAGCCAAACGTGTTAACGGAATCATAGTAGTATCGCCATGACCTCCAATAACCATTGCCGAAATATCATTAGCCGGTTTGTCTAAAGCTAAAGACAAATACGTTCTGAAACGTGAACTGTCTAAAGCGCCACCCATACCGATGATTCTGTTTTTTGGTAAACCCAATGATTTGAACGCCAAATACGTCATGGTATCCATTGGATTAGAAACGATTACGAAAATAGCCTCAGGTGAATGTTGTAATAAGTTTTCTGCTACTGATTTTACTATCCCGGCATTGATACCGATTAATTCTTCACGTGTCATTCCCGGTTTTCTTGGAATACCCGATGTAATTACCACCACGTTACTTCCCGCCGTTTTTGAATAATCATTAGTAACACCTGTCAATTTGGTATTAAAACCTGTATTGGTAGCACATTGCATAATATCCAATGCTTTTCCTTCTGCAAAACCTTCTCTGATATCCAATAGGACGATTTCACTGGCAATTCCTCTGTAAGCCATCACATCAGCGCAAGTGGCACCAACATTTCCTGCTCCTACAATCGTAACTTTCATTTGTGTAAAATTTGTTTGTTGTTATGTTATTTAATTTTTATGCGTCGATATTAGCATATACTGCATTTTTCTCGATAAATTCTCTACGAGGCGGAACTTCATCCCCCATTAACATTGAGAATACTCTGTCGGCCTCAGCTAAACTGTCGATGGTAACCTGACGCAACGTTCTGAAATTTGGATCCATGGTTGTTTCCCATAACTGCTCCGCATTCATCTCTCCAAGACCTTTATAACGTTGAATAGCGGCACTTCCACCCATCTTTTCGTTAGCAATGTCACGTTGGTCATCGTTCCAGGCGTATTCTTTTTTGTTTCCTTTTTTAACCAAGTATAATGGTGGTGCAGCTATGTAAACATGTCCACCTTCGATTAATTCTTTCATAAAACGGAAGAAGAAGGTCAAAATCAAGGTAGAAATGTGACTTCCATCCACGTCGGCATCACACATGATGATTACTTTGTGGTAACGTAGTTTTTCTAAATTCAAAGCTTTAGAATCTTCTTCGGTTCCGATAGTAACTCCTAAAGCAGTGAATATATTTCGAATTTCTTCGTTTTCAAATACTTTGTGATGCATGGCTTTTTCTACGTTCAGAATCTTACCACGCAAAGGTAAAATCGCTTGGAAGTTACGGTCACGACCTTGCTTAGCCGTTCCACCCGCCGAATCTCCCTCGACAAGATATACTTCACATTTTGCAGGATCTTGTTCTGAGCAGTCAGACAATTTACCCGGTAAACCACCACCTCCTAAAACCGTTTTACGCTGTACCATCTCACGTGCTTTCTTAGCCGCATGACGTGCCTGAGCTGCGAGAATAACTTTTTGCACGATGATTTTAGCATCATTTGGATTTTCTTCCAAATAATTCTCTAACATTTCGGCAACAGCTTGAGAAACCGGAGAAACCACTTCTCTGTTTCCTAATTTCGTTTTGGTTTGTCCTTCGAACTGTGGTTCAGCCACTTTCACCGAAATAATCGCTGTCAATCCTTCACGGAAATCATCACCCGAAATCTCGAATTTTAATTTTTCCAACAAGCCCGAAGCATCCGCATACTTTTTCAACGTACGGGTTAATCCCATACGGAAACCTTGTAAATGCGTTCCTCCTTCGTGGGTGTTGATGTTATTTACATAAGAGAAAATATTCTCTGCATAACTTTCATTATAAATCAAGGCAACTTCAACCGGAATTTCGCCTTTTTCATGTTCCATGCTAATTACATGGCTAATGATTGGAATACGGTTTCCATCTAAAAATTTAACGAACTCTTTCAATCCTTCTTTCGAATGGAAAACTTCGCCCTCAAATTCGCCATTATCTTTGGTATGTCTTCTGTCTGTAAGTGTAATGGTGATGCCTTTGTTCAAAAACGAAAGCTCACGCATACGACCCGCTAACGTATCATATGAATATTCTAAAGTTTGAGTAAAAATAGTTGCATCGGGCTTAAAAGTAACAGTAGTTCCTCTTTTGGCGGTTTCCCCAATTTGTTTAACCGGATACATCGCTTTACCTCTTTCGTACTCTTGCTCATACATTTTACCGTCACGGAAAACTGTAGCACGCAAATGATCCGAAAGAGCATTCACACACGAAACCCCAACACCGTGCAAACCTCCGGAAACTTTATAAGAGTCTTTATCGAATTTTCCTCCGGCACCAATTTTGGTCATTACTACTTCCAAAGCCGACACACCTTCTTTTTTGTGCATGTCAACCGGAATACCACGACCGTTATCTTCAACCGTGATAGAATTGTCTTCATTAATAATTACACTGATGGTATCACAATGTCCGGCTAACGCCTCATCAATAGAGTTGTCTACTACTTCGTAAACCAAATGATGCAAACCTCTGACTCCGGTATCTCCAATGTACATGGATGGACGCATTCTTACGTGCTCCATTCCTTCTAAAGCCTGAATACTATCCGCTGAATAATTATTCTTTTTAATCTCGTCGCTCATATAATTTTATCGTAAAAAATGTAATTTTTGTCAAACACGCAAATATATGAAAACACACAAGATTTCCTATCCCAAAACGGTGTTAAAACCCTTAAGTTATTAACATTTTCGGCATTATTTCAACAAAAAACGCTCACCAAAAATGATGAGCGTTTTTAACAAACAAACTAAACTTCAAACTAAACTCAAGTGGTCACACTTGACTTTGCGATTTCAATATCCGCTTGCACGTGAGCTGCATTAGCTCTACCGCTCGGATCTTGGTTTTCCTGCCATTTTGGTATCCATTTGCGCACGGTTTGAGCCGCACTGACCTGTGGATAGTATTTGTGGAAAATAGTTCTGTAAAAATAAGCCTCTTTCGTGGCCGGTGTGTTGTAAGGAAACTGTTTTGTCGCTTCAGCCATTTGCTCATCAGTCACTTGTGAAGCGCAGTATTCAATTAATTCGTCAATCCAATTGTACCCAACTCCGTCTGAAAATTGCTCTTTCTGACGCCATAATACTTCATCAGGAAGGTATGGGGAATCCGGAGTATCAAATGCTTTTCTCAATATGTATTTTTCACGACCTTCGTAGGTCTTAGGTTGTTTCTCCTCGCCCTTAATTAACATGGCTACATCTAAGAAAGCTTTGTCTAAAAACGGTACTCGAGCTTCTAATCCGTGGGCCATGGTTGATTTATCGGCACGAAGCAAATCGGCTGTAAATAACTTTTGCACTCTTTCGATGGTTTCTTTGCTAAAATCTTCTGTAGAAGGCGCATTTCTGAAATACAAATAGCCTCCAAAAACCTCATCGGCTCCTTCACCCGAAAGCACTACTTTGATACCCATATCGGTAATGGCTTTGGATAGAAAATACATGGGTGTACTGGCTCTTACCGAAGTCACATCGTAGGTTTCTAAATGCCAAATTAATTTATCTAAAATTTCGATTCCCTGTTGTACTGTAAAATGAATTTCATGATGCGTTGTTCCTAAAAACTCGGCCACTTTTCTGGCTGCTTTGGCGTCAGGAGCTTCAGCATCTAATCCTATAGAGAACGAATGCAATTCCTTTCCTTTTTCTTTTAACAAACGAGCGGCAATAGAAGAAGTTAATGACGAATCTAATCCGCCGGAAAGCAATACCCCTATTGGCACATCACTCATCAATCTTTTACGGGTAGCTTCGGTTAAGGATTCTCTTAGCAGTGCATAATCTACTTCTTTATCTGCTTTTTTGAAATCTTCATACTCCGGTTGATAGTATTTTACAAAACCGGTTTCATGCGTATAATAATGTCCGGGAGGAAAAGTGGAAAACGTTTTACACTGATCAGCAATTGGTTTCATTTCGGATGCGAAATACATTCTGCCCCTGTCATCAACACCATAATATAAAGGTTTCACGCCCAACGGGTCACGTCCGGCAATGTAATCATCGCCATCAATCACAACGAAAGCAAAATCACCATCTAATAAGTGTACAAAATCATACCCGAATTTTTCATATAAATGAACAATCACTTCCGAATCAGATTTAGAACGAAAAACATGGTCTTTTAGAACAGTATCTCTCAATTCCTGATGATTGTAGATTTCGCCATTATGGACCATCCAAGCTGTAGAGCAACCTTGTATAGGCTGTCTTCCAGAATGCAAATCGATGATTGACAAACGCTCGTGACTTAATATATGCCCATTTTCAGTAACATGCATATCGCTTTCATCCGGGCCACGATGTGACATTCTTTTTGAAAGTTGCTTTACCAATTGTTCATCTTTTCCTTTTCCTATAATGGCTAAAATTCCGCACATAATCGTAATCTTTAAATTCTTATTTGGTTTATTTGATAAAGCAAAAATGCTATATTGGTTTTAATACATAAACTAAAAACAACTAATTAATTATAATTTATAACTTAATTAAATAATAAAATATAAATATGAAACTAAAACTACTAAATCCAGCTGATTTTGGTTAAAAATCCTAAAAAGAACAATTCCGTTTGAGATAATAAACCATAGTCAGAGAATAATAATCAAAAACCTCAAAATAAAAAACGGTTGATTGTATAGCGAGAACTTGGTCTATATTTGTTTGAGAAATTAAAACAAAGCCATTTTGAAAACGATTTTAAAAACAGCGGTTCTATTCTTTTGCTTAAGCTACAGCCAAATGGTTGTCTCGCAAAATACTGCTATAGACAGTTTAGGAAGGGTCTTACGCGTTACTAAAACGGATACGGCAAAAGTAAATGTATATAATCATTTAGCCTTTGAGTTCAAAGAAAGCCATGTAGATTCTTCCTTTTATTATGCTTCAAAAGCGGTTAGTCTGGCTCGTAAAATTCAGTACACTAACGGCTTGGCAAACGGTCTGGTAAATCAAGGTAATATTGCGATTATTTCAGGCGATTATATTATGGCTAAAAAAAACTTTACCCAAGCCATAACCCTTTTTCAAAACCTGCTCAAAAACGACGAAAAAAACAAGAACTTCAAAAACGGCTTAGCCCGGAGTTTCGCCAGCTTAGGTGTTATTTTTTCACAGGAGAGCAACTATTATGCAGCACTCGAAAATTATCAGAAAGCGTTACAACTTTATCTGGAAACCAATCAAAAAAACAGTCTTTCTAAAGCGTATAATAATATAGGAGTAGTTTATAAATCGCAGGGCAACAACCTAAAAGCTTTAGAATACTTTCAAAAAGCACTGAAAATTCAGGAGCAGACAGGTGAACAGACCGTCTCGGTGACGCTTACTAATATTGGTGTGATTTACTTTGAGCAAAACAATTCGGCGAAAGCCTTACAGTATTACAACAAAGCTGAAAAGTTTTTCAAAACCATAAACAATTTGCGCGGGCAAGCGTTACTGAACAATTATTTTGGCGATTACTATCAAAAACAAAACGATTCAGAAAAAGCAATTGCCTACTACAACAAGGCGTTGACGATGTATGAATCGATTCAGAATAAATTCGGAGCTTCCTTGGCTTTGTATAATTTGGGACAACTGTACCGTGACCAAAAAAAGTATGCTGAAGCCATGACGTATGCGCAAAAATCGTTGGCTTATGCTAAAGAAATTGGCGTGCTCGACCAAACCTATCATTCTGAAAAATTAGTCAGCGAGTTGTATGGCTATCTCAACAACCCATCCGCCTCTCTCGAACATTACAAAAATTACATCGTTGCCCGTGACAGCATTACCAATCAGGAAAACAACAAAAAATTTGTTCAGGCAGAAATGAATTTTGAGTACCAAAAAAAAGCTGCTTTATTGGCCGAACAAAACAAGAGACAAACTCAATTTACTATTTTCTCTATTTTGGGTGCTATACTATTCATTGGGTTGATATTCTTAATTTATAACCGCAGGCAAGTAAAACGTCGTTTAACCTTGCAAAAAGAAGTGGCCGAATACGAACAAAAAGCTTTGCATTTACAGATGAACCCTCATTTTGTATTTAATTGCCTGGGGTCGATTTCGAGTTTTATCGTGCAAAACGGAACCGATTCAGCTTTGAAATATTTGTCTAAATTTTCTAAGCTAATGCGCTTAACCTTAGAGTATTCAAAAGGGTCTCTAATCCCAATTGACAAAGAAATTGAAAGTTTACAAAACTATTTAGAATTAGAACAACTTCGTTTTCACAACAAGTTTGATTTCACGATTCAGTCGAGTGACACCGTTGAATTTAACATGGGCATACCGCCATTATTAATTCAGCCATTTGTTGAAAATGCTATCTTGCACGGTTTAGTGCCTAAAGAAAGTAAAGGAAAAATTGAAGTGGTTTTTAATGTCGAAAACGGACAATTGGTTTGTACCATTACCGATGATGGTATCGGCGTTTCCAAATCGAAACAAATGAAAGAAAACTCGATGCAGGCTCACAAATCGATGGCATTAGAAATCACCAAGAAACGATTGGAAATTATGGAAGCCACCATCTCCAAATCGGCACAAATAGACATACAGGAAATCGAAAATAATAACGAAATCACAGGAACCAAAGTTACTTTGCGCTTGCCTGTTCAATACATACAATAAATGATTACAGCAGTTTTAATAGACGATGACAAGCATTTACGCACCGGTTTAAAAGCTCTTTTGGAACGCTATACCAATGAAATTCATATCATTAGTGAGGCCGAAAGTGTAAAAACAGGAGTAGCGTTATTAGAAAAAATACAGCCTCAGGTTATTTTCCTCGACATTCATTTATCAGACGGAACCGGGTTTGACATTTTGGAACAATTGGCCAAAACCAAAGGCAAGACTACGGCACACATTGTTTTTATTACCGCTCACGAACAATATGCTGTGAAGGCATTTAAATTCAGCGCTCTAGACTTTTTGCTAAAACCGGTTGATCCTGAAGAATTGCAAAATACCATTGCCAAAATCAAAGAAGTTGTAGGCAAAAGCAACTCGTTTGAGCATATTGATTTACTGTTGGAAAACATCCGCAAGAAGGTGGATAATTTTAAGCGAATCGCATTATCTACGAGTGATGGCATTCATCTTTTTGAAGTTTCAGACATCATTCGTTGCGAAGCCAAAGCCAATTATACCGAGTTTTTCATCAAAAACCACAAACCGGTTTTGATTTCGAAAACGCTTAAAGAATACGAAGAGTTACTGACCGAACACGGATTTGAACGCATCCATCAATCGCATTTGATTAATTTGTCTTATCTGAAATCATACATCAAGTCAGACGGTGGCTATGTGATTATGGCCGATAATACCAAGATTACTATTGCACAAAGCAAAAAAGAAAAATTGCAGGAATTGATTAAAGCACTCTAAAAACAAGAATTATGAAATCAAACTTTATAAAATCACTAACCATGAAACCAATCCTTTTGCTTTTATTATTTGTATCGGGCTTTGCTTATGCTGATCCGATTGTTCCCAATCCGATAGCGCCCTATTCACTTTGTGACGCCAATAATGATGGTTTTGCCTCTTTTGATTTACACACTAAAGATGCGGAAATAATCATGGGACAGCCCAATGTGGTTATCAGTTATTATGAAACTATGACTGATGCAATTGCTGGAGTAAATGAAATACTTCCCGGACCATATTACAACATAATGCCTGCCGTGCAAACCATTTGGGTAAGAGCAACTGACACAACTGACAACAGTTTTGCAGTGACTACAATGGATTTAAGAATATATCCAAGTCCAACAGCCATTAATCCAAATAATATAGTGCTTGAGGATATTCCTTATGATGGGCATGCCAATTTTGATTTAACAGTGCTAACTACTCAGATAATGGGTGGAGATACTAGTTTGATAATCAATTACTATACTACTTTAGCTGATGCTCAAAACGGCACTAATCCAATAGCAACTCCTACAGCCTTTGTAAACGACACCAACCCTCAGACTATTTATGCCCGAGCGGAAAACATTACAACCGGTTGCTTTGACATTACAAACTTTCAACTGATTGTTACCAATCCTGATATTGTTTACATTCCGGACCCTGTTTTTAAAGCACAGCTATTGTTCGGAAACATAGCCTATGATGTTACTTCAAGTCCTGTCATGCTGGACCAAAACAATGATGGGGAAATTCAAAAAACAGAAGCCCTGCTGGCGTACCGATTGGATCCAGAGAGTCCGGCAATCGCATCTTTGGAAGGAATTAAAAGCTTTCAAAATGTAAACACTCTCTATGTAAATCCTTGTATAGCAACTTCACTGGATGTTAGCGGACTACTTAATTTAAAAGATTTAAGATGTGAAAACATTTTCATGGAGACATTAAATGTATCGAATTGTCCTGCCCTAGAAATCCTTTTCTGCGGAAACAGCTCGATAAACACACTCGACCTCACCGGAAAACCCAACCTCAAAACGGTTTGGTGTGAAATGAATCAAATCACGGCGTTAGACGTTACCGGTTCACCGCTTTTACAATATTTATCCTGTAGAAACAATGCTTTAAGTACTTTAGATTTAACCAACAATACAGCGCTCACCGACTTAAACTGTGGCATGAACAACATCACTTCGTTGGATTTGTCGCATTGTACCAATTTGGTTAATTTTCATTGTGCCGGAGCGCCAATTACAACTTTAGATTTAACAGGATTGAACAACATTTCTAATCTTAATGTGAGATATACCAATCTTACTGCTATTGATGTTTCTAATCTTACCAATCTGATAGAGTTCAATTGTGATGGTAACTTGTTTACTACACTTGATTTGAGCAACAATCCTACTTTATGTAATTTTCAATGTTCTAACAGCAACACTTTAACCAATCTAAATTTAAAAAACGGTGCTCCACCATGTGATGCGATGCAGTTTGCCATAAATGCAAACTCAAATTTGCAATTTGTATGTGTTGATGATGACGAGGCTGATTACTTTGAAAATTATTTTACTTCCATCGGATCAAGTGCAGTAGTTAACTCTTACTGTTCTTTCACTCCCAATGGCAATTTTAACACCATAACCGGCCAAGTTACTTTTGATGCCAATAACAATGGTTGTGATGCAAGCGATTTAACACAAGCAAACATCCGATTAAATATTAACGATGGCACTAATCAGGGAAGCACATTTACTGATGCCTCGGGGAACTACAAATTTTACACTCAGGCAGGAAGTTTTGATATCACACCGGCTATCGAAAATTCGGCTTGGTTCAATTTTACTCCAACAACAGCTACCATTCCGTTTGCCGATAATAACAACAATACGGTAACTCAAAACTTTTGTCTGGGAGCCAACGGAGTTCATCCGGATTTAGAAGTAATAGTGACACCAATGACTCCTGCCCGTCCCGGATTTGATGCGGTTTACAAAATTGTATACAAAAACAAAGGAAATCAAGTTATGTCGCAGTCATCGTATGGAATTAATTTCTTCTACAATCAAAATTTGATGAGTGTGCTGTCAACATCAGTAGTACCAACTGCTGAAATCCCGGGGTCACTTTCTTGGAACTATGCTAACTTATTGCCTTTTGAAAGTCGAGCCATTACAGTCACTTTTCACATTAATGTACCAACCAATACTAACCCTGTGAACATAGGCGATGTATTGACTTTTAACACTGTTATTTTCCCGCAAGCCGGAGATGAAAATGTAAATGACAACACTTTTGTTTACAATCAAACCGTTGTAGGCTCCTTTGACCCAAATGCCATTACTTGTTTGGAAGGCGATTCGGTTGCTCCGACAGAAATTGGTAAATACTTACATTATGGCATAACCTTTGAAAACACCGGAAATTATCTGGCCGAAAACGTGGTGGTTAAAGATGTAATTGATTCGACTAAATACGACATCAACTCTTTACAAGTTTTAAACACTTCTAATCCGGCTTACACCAAAATTACCGGCAATGTAGTAGAATTCATTTTCAAAAGCATTAATTTGGAAGCAGCGGGAGGCAATCCTCCGGTAGGCGGGCATGGTGATGTGCTTTTCAAAATCAAATCAAAATCCGACTTGGCAGAAGGAGATTATGTTAGTAAAACCGCCAAAATCTATTTTGATTACAATGCCCCAATTTCCACCAATGAGGCCCAAACTACTTTTGAAGCACTGAGTAATCCTATTCATCAATTTGACAACAGCGTTACTATTTATCCAAATCCGACTACTGCTATTATCAATATCAGTAGTAAATTCAACATCAAAACGATTCAGTTATTTGATATCCAAGGAAGGTTACTCGAAACCGATTTGGCCAATGGTAACGAGACAATATTTGATATTTCAATCAGACAAAACGGGGTTTATTTTCTGAAAATAACCTCCGAAAACGGCAGTAAAATTGAAAAAGTGGTTAAAGAATAAAGTTAGAAGTTAAGTAAATTGGAAAGCGCAAATCGTAACAGGTTTGCGCTTTATTTATTAAAACCCGACATTGATAAATAATTCTTAATTGCCATTATCATTGCCGCTAATTTTATAAATTTGCCCAAAATTCAACCCATTGAAAAAGTTACTTTTTTGCTTCGGATTACTATTTGGCTTGATTCCTGTTGCTATGGCACAAAAATCATCACAGATAAATGTAGAGTATGCCGATTTTTCCGATGTCAATCAAACTGAAATTCCTGATGCTTTATTGCTGCGAGGTAATGTAAGAGTAAGCCACGAAGGAGTTGTTTTTACTTGTAATAAAGCTTATTTTTTTCAAAAAGAAAACTACATCAAAGCTTTTGGTGAAGTACAGATGGTACAAGGCGACACGCTTTTTTTAAACAGTAAATACGCCGAATACAACGGCAAAGTCAAACAAGCGTATGCCACCGGAAATGTGATTATGCGTTCGCCTGAATCTACTTTAGTTACCGATACTATTAACTTTGACAGAAATGTTCAGGAAGCATTTTACAACTCTAACGGAACCATCACCAACAAAGACAACACCTTAAAAAGCAAATCGGGGCGCTATTATGCCAAAGAAAAAAGTTCCGTTTCTTAACCGCTGTTACTATAACTAATCCAAAATATACTATCAAATCCAATCATTTGGATTATTATACTAATTCAGGTCATTCCTATTTGTTTGGTCCTTCGACTATTACCAGCAAAGAAAATTATATTTATACCGAAAAAGGTTTTTACGACACCAAAAAGAACTTGGCCCATTTTCTTAGAAAATCGTATATCAAATACAAAGACCGACGCATTGAAGGTGACAGTTTGTATTATGACCGAAACCGAGAATATGCCTCGGCAACTAACAACGTCAAAATCACAGATTCCATCAATAAAGGTCTTATCAAAGGACACTATGCTGAGATATACCGCAATCTGAAAAAACAAACCGATTCCATCATGATTACCAAAAGAGCGGTGGCTATTACATTGGTAGAAAAAGATTCAATGTACGTTCATGGCAAGAAAATGCTAATTACCGGAAAAGCCGCAGAGCGCATAGTGCGTGGTTTTAACAATGTGCGTTTTTATAAAACGGATATGAGCGGTAAATGTGATTCTATTCATTCCGATCAAAAGAAGGCCTTAACCAAACTCATAGGAAAACCGATACTTTGGAATTATGAAAACCAAATGACCGGCGATGTGATGCATCTTATTGGAAATAATAAAACGGAAAAACTTGACTCACTCAAAGTGCTGAATAATGCCTTTATTGTTTCCAAAGATTCTGTCGGAACCGGTTATAATCAGGTTAAAGGGCAAAATCTGTATGGTAAATTCAAGGATAACAAACTTTACGAAGTAGATGTAATCAAAAACACCGAAGTGGTGTATTACATGCGCAATGACCAACACGAACTGATTGGCATCAATAAAAATGTGAGTAGTAAAATCAATATGACTTTAGACAAAAGTACCATTGACACTATTACTTTTTTCAATAGCGTAGATGGCGATATTTATCCCGAAAAAGATTTGCCCGAAAATGCCCGAAAATTAAGGGGATTCATATGGCGTGGTGACGAACGGATAAAATCGAAAGACGATATTTTTCCGCCGGAAGAAAACGAATTAGACGCTAAAATTCAAACCGAACGAAAAGCAGAAATGGCCAAAGAAGACCAACCTTTGAAACCAAGAAAAGAGACATTAGATTACGACAAGAACAATCCGAAACCAATGGTAAAATAATGGTAACACAACTTTGTCCCAAATGCAAACAAGATGCTTTTTCTTGGTACGTTAGCGAAGTACTACCCAATATTACCGTTTGGAGTTGCAATGCCTGCCCGTTGCAAATATATGAAGATGATAAAGAGGAAGAAACTTGTGAAAACTGTACTGAAAAGACGAAAACCTTTTTGCAAAGCCAGGAAGAGCAATTTAATTGGTGTTCCAATTGTAATACTGTCACAAATTATCAACTAAACGAATAAAATCAACACCCGTTGAAACAAGATTTCCTAAAATACCAAGCGCAAACCTCTCCTTATCCTCTGGGTATGGAAGTATCGCATGCCATTGGTTCCTATATATACGATGCCAATAACAAAAAATATCTTGATTTTGTAGCAGGCGTTTCTGCTTGTAGCTTGGGGCACCAACATCCGAAAGTTAACCAAGCCATCAAAAACCAATTAGACAAATACTCTCATGTTATGGTGTATGGTGAATATGCTCAGCATCCGGCAGTGGCGTATTGTAAAGTATTAGTCGAAAATCTACATCCAAATTTAAATAAAGTGTATTTAGTCAACTCAGGTACCGAAGCTACAGAGGGAGCTTTAAAACTGGTACGTCGTGTTACCGGCAGAAGTCAATTGATTTCGTGTCATAACGCCTATCATGGTAATACTATGGGCTCCATGAGTGTCATGGGATTTGAAGAGCGCAAGCAAATCTTCAGACCGCTGATTCCTGATGTGGATTTTATCACGTTCAATAACGAAGATGATATTCAAAAAATAACTACCCGAACCGCCGGAATCATTCTCGAAAGTATTCAAGGAGGTGCCGGATTTATTGAACCTAATAATGATTTCTTGGCCAAAGTCAAAAAACGTTGCGAAGAAGTGGGCGCCTTAATGATAATAGACGAAATACAACCGGGCTTTGGACGCACCGGAAAATTATTCGGGTACGAAAACTATAATGTGGTTCCCGACGTAGTTATTATAGGAAAAGGAATGGCTGGTGGTATGCCGGTTGGTGGTTTTATTGCCAACGAAAAACACATGGATTTGTTAAGTCACGATCCTAAACTGGGACACATTACCACTTTTGGCGGACATCCTGTCATAGCGGCAGCATGCCTGGCTACCTTGGAAGAAATTATAGAAAAAGACTATACTTTACAATCTTTAGCAAAAGAAAAACTGTTTCGAGAGCTTTTGGTACATCCTTTGATAGAAGAGATTCGTGGAAAAGGATTAATGCTGGCGGCTATGACGACAGATCCTGAGATTACCAATAAAGTAATCTTCAAATGCCAAGATAAAGGATTAATTTTATTCTGGCTTTTATTCGAAGGTTGCGCCATCAGAATTACTCCCCCGTTAACCGTATCTGAAGATGAAATCAGAGAAGGTTGTGCCATCATCATCGAAGCGATGAATGAAATCATGGAAGAATCATTAGGGAAATAACAAGCCCACTTGTTGTATACTAAAGACTTACCCTTTTTTCCTAAATCAAAAATGTTAATTAAATTGTTTACAACAATAATTGCATTTCACAAAAAAAGCACAGCGTTTCCCTAATTTTATTAAGGATAATTTTAAACCCTACTGTTATGCACCTGGATCACGACGAAGAAGATTACAACTTATCCTTATCGAAATTTGAATCAATGTTGAAAACCAACAAAGTATTCTTTTTCGACTCTGAGGAATTCGAGGAAATCATTCTACATTACCTCGACATGGGCAAAGCAACTTTAGCCAAAAAAGCGTTAAAGTTAGGATTGGAACAACACCCAAAATCTACCGGATTAAAACTAGTTCAAGTAGAAATGTTGGTGTATGATGACAAACTGGATCAGGCGGAAAAATTACTCAACGAATTATATGCCATCGAACCTACCAACGAAGAAATTTTTATCCAAAAAGCCAATATTTATTCTAAAAGAGACCAACACGATAAAGCTGTGGAGTTTCTGCAAACTGCATTATTGTATACCGAAGACCATGCTGATGTATACAACTTAATGGGAATGGAATATCTTTTTATGGACAATCTGGAATTGGCCAAAGACAGTTTTATCAAATGTCTGGAAGAAGATATTGAAGACCAATCCGCTTTATACAATGTAGTGTATTGTTTCGAGTTTTTAGACCAAAATCTGGAAGCCATCGAATACCTTAAAAAATACATCGACAAGAATCCATACAGCGAAATTGCCTGGCACCAATCGGGCAGATTGTATTATGGCATCAAAGAATACGAACTCGCTGCAACTTCCTTTGAATTGGCCTCTTATATAGATGAAGAATTCATTGGGGCTTATATGGAAAGAGGGAAAGCCTTGGAGCGTTTAAAAAGATACGAAGAAGCCATCGAAAGCTACAATCGTACTATTGAATTGGATGACCCAACTTCATATGCCTTACTTCGCATCGGAAAATGTTATGAAAAACTGGGCAATAAAGTAGAAGCCTTAAAATACTTTAACAAAACTGTACACGAAGATCCGCTTTTAGACAAAGGATGGATTGCCATCACCGATTATTATGTCCGTCAAAAAAACTACCAAAAAGCACTTTACTATGTAAATAAAGCATTGGCTATTGACGACCAAAATCGTTTGTATTGGAAACGCTATGCTACTATCAACAAAGCTATGAACTTGCTTGAAGAAGCCGAGTTTGGCTATAGAAAAGCGGTTGAGTTTGGCGATTATCAATTAGACACTTGGTTGTTTTGGGTGGATAGTATGAAACATTTAGGCGAATTCAATAATGCTATTTTAACTTTAATGCAGGCTGCTGAATACTTCCCTGAAGAATTTGAAGTAGAATACCGTTTAGCCGGCTTTCACTTGTTGTTGAATGAAGAAGAAAAAGGACTCTTTCATTTGAGTAACGGTTTGCGTTTGAATTTCAAGCACCACACCATTATAAAAGAATTGTTTCCTCAAGCTTGGGATAAAAAAACTGTACAAGATTATATCACAAAACACCAAAAACCGGAATAAATGTCGAGAAGACAATATGGTCTAATCGGAAAAAATATTTCCTATTCTTTTTCGAAAAAGTATTTCACTGAAAAATTTGCTTTAGGCAATCTGGTTGATTGTACTTATGAAAATTTTGATTTGCAATCCATCGAAGAATTCCCCGCTGTCATTGCCAATAATCCCGATTTAAAAGGGCTGAACGTCACTATTCCTTATAAAGAAGTTATCATTCCTTATTTGTCGAAACTATCTAAGAATGCAGCTCAAATTGGTGCCGTCAATGTCATTCGGTTTACTAAAAAAGGAAAACTCAAAGGCTACAACTCCGATTATTACGGTTTTATGAAATCCTTAGCCCCTTTAATCAAACCGCATCACAAAAAAGCTTTAATTTTAGGAACCGGTGGTGCCGCTAAAGCCGTCGCATTTGCTCTGGATAAACTTGGGATTCTCTATACTTTTGTTTCGCGCGAAGTCAAAGAAAGCGGGATTGATTATGATCGTATCAATGCTACAACTTTCGATAATTATCACATTATTATCAACTGTACGCCTTTGGGCACCAGTCCAAATACTAAAGAGTTCCCTCCTATTCCGTATAACTTTTTCACCGAAAAACACATTGCCTTTGATTTAATATACAACCCCGAGGAAACACAATTTTTGAAAAAAGCCAAAAAGAAAGGCGCCATTACCAAAAACGGTTATGAAATGTTAGTCCTTCAAGCCGAGAAAGCTTGGAAAATTTGGAATAAATAATTAGTTGCATGAACATCAAACTACTTGCTATTGGTAAAACAGACAACAAAGCATTACAAACTTTGATTGACGATTACACGAAAAGATTGTCTTTTTACATCAAATTTGATTTGGAAGTTATTCCGGATATCAAAAACGTAAAAAATCTTTCAGAAGCGCAACAAAAGGAAAAAGAAGGCGAACTGATTTTGGCCAAACTCACACCAACCGATCAATTAATTTTACTGGATGAAAACGGAAGCACCTACTCCAGCGTTGGCTTTTCGGATTATTTGCAAAAGAAAATGAATTCGGGAGCAAAAACTTTAGTCTTTGTTATTGGCGGTCCGTATGGCTTTAGTGAAGAAGTTTACAAAAAAGCACTAGGCAAAATTTCGCTGTCGCTGATGACCTTTTCCCATCAAATGGTGCGTTTGTTTTTTATAGAACAGTTGTATCGCGGGTTCACTATTTTAAGAAACGAACCTTATCATCATCAGTAAAGTCGGAAATACACTTTACATGCTTAGTAGATGTATTCTTTGTTATGATTAATGGCTATTCCTTTTTTGGTAATTACTATTTTTTCAAGAACAATTTATCTTGTATGTATTTCCCGAAAGACAGCTTTTTACTGAAACAAAAAATAATAGTTTTAGGCACATCTTTTAAAGAATCATTTAAGAATACTGTTAATTGCTCTTTTGAGAAAACCTCATCCTTGTAACGCACCAAATTATTTTCATCGAAAGTGATTACAGCTAAGTTATTATCCGGCTTTTCAAACTTATATCTTAGTTGGGTAAACGGCAAAAAAGCCATGGTTTTCTTGGTTGTATCGGTATACGTGAAATAATTCTCTGAAGTTTCACTTTTGTGCATACTGGTTTCTTTCTTGTTTTGAAGCTTCTTGATTTCAGGAATAACCAAACGCAAGGGCAATCGTTTATCAATATTGAACAACCAATTTGTTGAACTGATGGAATTTTTTCGATTCACTTCAATTAAGGTGTCTTTTTCTTCAGTTTTGTAAAAGAAATAAATCGGCGAATGATCTTGCACATCTGCCACTACTGTTTCGCCCGCCATGGGTAACAATACTTCTTTATTTTGACAGGAAAGCAATAAAAAACCGATTCCTGTTATAACTATTTTTTTCATAATTGGGACACTAATTTTATACATTCAACCGCTTCTTTTACATCGTGTACTCTCAAAATACCGGCTCCTTTTTGCAAAGCAATCGTATTCAAAACAGAGGTACCATTCAAGGCAAATGCAGCAGAAGTATCTAAGGTTTTATAAATCATAGATTTTCGGGAAACACCAACGAGTAATGGTAATTCCAACATTTGAAACAATTCTAAATTATTCAACACCTCGAAATTTTGTTCCAACGTTTTAGCAAAACCAAATCCGGGATCGAGAAGCAAATCGTTAATTCCGAAACTTCTGGCTTGTGCTATTTTTTCAGAAAAATAGAACAACATTTCTTTAGCGATATTATCATACTGTGCCAAACTTTGCATAGTTTGCGGAGTCCCTTTCATATGCATCATGACATAAGGTACTTGCAGTTCGGCAACCGTTTTCATCATATTCTCATCTAAACTACCGGCAGCAATATCATTGATAATACAAGCACCGTTTTCAACAGCCGCTCTGGCCACATTGGCTCGAAAAGTATCAACAGAAATCAGGGCTTCCGGAAACCGCTTTAACACCAATTTGAGTATTGGAAGCAAACGTGTAATTTCTTCTTCCTCTGAAACAAACTCGGCACTGGGCTTGCTGGAATAAGCTCCTATATCAATGAAAGCAGCCCCTTCGGTCAGCATTTTTTCTACTTGCAAAAGCAGGCTGGTTTCGTCAGCATATTTCCCGCCATCATAGAACGAATTGGGCGTAACATTGAGTATTCCCATGACTTTGGGAACAGACAAATCAATTAAGTTTCCGTGACAGTTAATGGTCATTTGTAATTTAAGTTAGTTATAAGATTTAGTCCTTTGTACTTCAATCTTTATTCTTTACTTTTGGAAAAATTTGATACAAAGATACACTGAAATGAGTAATACTTCTCAGGAATATGATAAGGTTATCGCTATTTGCCGACAACTTTTTAGTAATAAAATGAAAGATTATGGAAGCGCATGGAGAATCTTAAGATTACCATCGCTAACCGACCAAATATTTATCAAAGCACAACGTATCCGAAGTTTACAGCAAAATGAAACCCGCAAAGTAGATGAAGATGAAACAGGCGAATTTATCGGAATCATAAACTATTGCATTATGGCTTTAATTCAACTGGATTTGGGCGTTGTAGAGCAACCTGATTTAGAGGTGGCAAAAGCAGTCGAGTTGTATGATGCCAAAGTGGCCTTAACCAAATCGTTAATGGAAGATAAAAATCATGACTACGGTGAAGCTTGGCGCGAAATGCGTGTGAGTTCGTTAACCGATTTGATTTTACAAAAACTACTTCGCGTTAAACAAATTGAAAACAATCAAGGAAAAACATTGGTTTCGGAAGGAATTGATGCCAACTACCAAGACATGATTAATTACTCCGTTTTTGCATTGATTTTGATGCAATTTGGGCAAAAATAATTTCATACTATGAGTTTATCAAAAAATAATACCGCCTGGGGAATACGAATCATCATTTCGTTCCTGTTCTTATTATCGGCTGTAGCCAAATTGTACCCATCACCTTATTTTGCCATTTCGACCTTTGAAGTGAAGCAATTGTACCCTATGGGATTTTCGGAAGGTTTTGCTCCTTATTTCTCCCGAATATTAATTGGAATTGAATTTGCCTTAGGCTTTTTGATTTTACAAAAGAACTTTTTGCGAAGCATTATCATTCCGGCAACTATATTATTATTAGCAGTATTTACAACTCATTTAACCATCGTGACCATACAGGACGGCGGTAATTCTGGAAACTGTGGTTGTTTTGGAAGTTTGTTGCCTATGACGCCAATTGAAGCCATTATCAAGAATGTGGTGGCTATTATTTTGTTGATTTGGTTGTTTATTATTATGCCAAAATCAAGCGAAAAGAAAGACAACTTTTGGATACTAAGCACGGTAACATTGGCTTCTATCTTAGCGTTATTTATGCTGGCCCCTATTCAACCTATGGAGAGCCAATTTTCGGTTTCTACACCTGAAGAAACAACAACTATTGATACAACGGCGGTTGACACTACAAAAACAGCACCGGAAAGAATCGTTACCATCAATGATACATTGAAAAAAGGAGATGATGTAATGGCTAAAATAAAAGCAGTAATCGACGAACCTGAAAAACACAAATCAGGTTATGCACAATATTTTTCAAATATTGATAAGGGAAGAAAAACACTTTGTTTCTTTGTGCCGGGTTGTGACCATTGTCGTGAAGCCGCAAAAGAACTTACCGAAATGCGAAAAACCATTAAAAACTTCCCGGAAGTTTCAATCGTTTTCATGAACGAGGAAGCTGATTTAATTCCGGAGTTTTTCAAATTTGCCGGTGCTGAGTATCCATACAAAATCATTGAAATCATTCCGTTTTGGAAAGTCTTAGGTTCCGGAAAAGACACTCCTGGTGTAAAATATTTATGGAACGGTAACGAATACAAATACTATTGGGGCATCACCGATAACAAATTTGACCCGGTAGATTATCAGAAATTAATTCAAAAACCTTATTCAGAATTAAAAAAATAGTTCTAATTTGCTTATCATTTTGTAATTTTAACCAGTAAAAGCAGCACTTATGATTAAGTATATAATGTCACGAAAACTGAATGAAAGAGGACTAATCGGCATTGGCTTGTGCATCCTTGTATTCATTCTTGGTGAACTCGTTTTGAGTCGCATCTCCACTATGGAAAATCCGCCATTAGGCAATACTATCTACATACTTATAGGAAGTGCTTTTAGGTTTATTTCTGTATTAGGAGTAGTAGTCATTCTCAAATACCTCTACGATTCAAAAAAGAAAAAAGAAAGACGCGAACGTAAAAGAAAAGGTCACAAATTGTATTATCTGAAAGACAGTAAAACAAAACAAAAACAAGATTCCGATTTATAAAATCCCATAAAACGCCCCAATAAAATGAAAAAAATAACGCTAGTCTTTGCTGTAATTATGATAGCCTTTGCCTTTTCAGCAATACAAAAAGAGTCTTTTTCTAAAAAAACATTAGCAAAAAAAGTAATCACTCCCGAAAATAAGGAAATTTCATTTAAGGAAATTTTAAAAAAGCATAACGGTAAAGTGACCGTTATCGAAATTTGGGCTTCTTGGTGTGGTGATTGTGTAAAAGCCATGCCAAAAGTCAAAGAAATGCAAGCCAATAACCCGAATGTGGATTATGTATTTATTTCGATGGACAAAGCTTTTGATAAATGGCAAGCCGGAATAGAAAAGCACGAACTGAAAGGCGACCATTATTGGGTAACGGATGGTATGAAAGGAGAATTTGGCCAATCCATTGATTTAGATTGGATTCCACGTTATATTATTCTTGACTCTAAAGGAAAAATTCAGATTTACCGCGCCATTGAAACCGATTTTGACAAAATAAACGAGACCCTAAAAACACTACAATAATGAGACAAAAAATAGTTGCCGGTAATTGGAAAATGCATAAAAATGCCGAAGAAACCGAGGATTTATTAAATGAATTAATTGATAAATTACCTAATGATGTAGAAGCGCAAATCATTGTGGCGCCAACCTTTATCAACCTTGCATCAGCTGTAGATCATTTAGAATTTACCAATATTGGTGTTGCGGCTCAAAACATGCATCAAAACGAAAGCGGTGCCTATACCGGTGAAATCTCGGCGGATATGCTGAAAAGCATTGGTGTAAATTTGGTTATTCTTGGCCATTCGGAACGTCGTGCTTATTTTCATGAAACCGATGCTATTTTAGCTCAAAAAGTAACTACTGCCTTAAAACATAACATGACCGTGATTTTTTGTTTTGGTGAAGAATTGAAAGACCGACAAAACAAACAACATTTTAACATTGTTGAAAACCAATTGCGTGACGGTTTATTTCATCTTGACAATAGAGATTGGGAACAAATTGTTTTGGCTTACGAACCCGTTTGGGCTATAGGAACAGGAGAAACTGCTTCACCGGAGCAAGCTCAAGAAATGCATGAGTTTATTAGAGAAACCATCCGAAAAAGATTTGGTAGTGATGTAGCTGAAGATGTTTCTATTTTATACGGAGGTAGTGTAAAACCTGATAACGCCAAAGAAATTTTCTCAAAACCTGATGTTGACGGAGGACTAATTGGAGGTGCTGCCTTAAAAGCAGATGATTTTGCCGCCATCGTGAATTCGATTTAAGAAAAAAAAGAATCTCATTAACCAGAAATTTTCATTTTTGAAAGTTTTTTTTTATTTTTTAAATTTAAATATGTATTTCATCGATATTATTTGTATTTAATCGAAGTTAATTATAGTTTTATCACATAATTAATGTCAAAAATCAAATGAGAGCGAAATTCACACTATTAGCAGCGCTATTTTTTAGCCTGAATATGCTTGCCCAAGTAGATATTCAAAAACGTTTCCAATCGGATACTCGAAAATATTATGTTTGGAACAAAGAGTATGATAAATACGAATTAATGGAAACCGAATATGAAAACTCTGTAGTAGATGTTCGCGAAATTGGTTCCAAGACTAATGGTTACATTGTTATCAGTATGGTTGATAATGGTCAAGTCAGAATGCACCACGGCTCTATTTATCAGTTTAAACAAGACAGTGATGAAGAAGGTACTTGGTTAATTCGTTCCAAGTTCATGAGAGGCAAACTGACCTACAATCCCAAAGAGAATACGATTACTTATCTATACGATGCTGATGACAAGCGTTACAACAAGCTGATGATTTTTTATGTGAAAACAGATGACGCGCCTAATGCAAGCTTAAAAGCCATCGTTAAATCAGACTAACCGACTGAAAAGTTTTCCTGAAATGACTTCGCGGTAAGGCAGTTGATTGTTACCTTTGCCAAAAATTACAGCATGTCAAATATTTATTTAGGATACAGTTTTATAGTAGAACCCAAAGAATTAGGTTCCGAAATTTTAATTGCCGAATTGGGTGAAAAACCGTTTGAAAGTTTTATTGAAACGGATAATGGATTTATCGCTTACATTCAAAAAGACCTTTGTAATCAAGACATACTAGATGATATTTATCTGCTACATTCTCCTGAATTCACTATTTCCTACACAATCGAAGAGATTGACCAAGTCAATTGGAATGAAGAATGGGAAAAAAACTTCGAACCCATTGATGTAGACGGGAAATGTCATGTGCGCGCTCCTTTCCACCCAAAAACTGAAGCTGAGTTTGATATTGTTATTGAACCGAAAATGAGTTTTGGTACCGGTCATCATGAAACTACTCACATGATGATCCAACACCTTTTAGAGACTGATGTTACCAATATGAAAACCCTTGATATGGGGTGTGGCACAGCTATTCTGGCTATTCTTGCCGAAATGAAAGGCGCCAAACCTATTGATGCTATCGACATTGATAATTGGTGTTATTTGAATTCGATTGAGAATGCTGAACGTAATAATTGTCACCAAATCACAGTATATGAAGGAGATGCCGAAATGCTGAAAGGGAAGGAATACGACTTAATCATTGCTAACATTAACCGCAATATTCTTTTGAATGACATGCAACAGTATGTGGATTGTTTGCATAAAGGCGGGATACTTTTATTGAGTGGTTTTTATACCGAAGACATTCCGTTTATTGATGCCTCTTGTACTGAGAAAGGGTTGACTTATGTTAAAAAATTCGAGAGAAACAATTGGGTTTCTTTGAAATATGTAAATTAGCCTCCTGAAATTTTAGACCGAAAAGAAAATGAAAATGAGCACAATAGAAAAAGTACAGGAAGACGTTTTAGTGGAAGAGCAAGTTGGTATTAACAATGAAATTGTATTGTATAATGACGATGTTAACACCTTTGACCACGTGATTGATACCTTGATTCGTGTTTGCCAACACAGTTCGGAACAAGCGGAACAATGTGCTATATTGGTTCATTACAAAGGAAAATGCACTGTTAAAACAGGCCCCTTTGATGAATTGAAACCCCAATGCACTCAGTTATTAGAGGCAGGTTTGAGTGCCGAAATTATTTAAGCTTTAAACTTCCAATCGAATTCGTCGTTATCGTTGATAATGGCTCCAATTTCTACCCGAATAATTACATCGAACTCTGATTGCAGTATCAGCCAGTTGCTTTCGTTAAAGTGATTTTCGGTGCTGTCAAAATCTTCTTGTTCCCAGGATTTGAAGGGCAGCTCAGTTTTGATTTCGACTATATTTTTGCCTATTACTTTTTGGTCTAATAATGTTGCTTCTGAATTAGAAGTAATGATATATCCCAAACGAAGGGCTTCATCTTCATAGAAGGTTAAGCGCAATTTTTCTTTGTTATACAAATAGATAACATTACCATCTTCGTCTTTGAATTGTTTATCGGGCGTGCCGTATAGGTTTTCTACATGATTTTGTTTCATACCGAATACTAATTGATCGACGCCGTTTTTGGGATTTATTTTCATGTTATATACTGTTTTAATAGCGATGCAAAGGTAGTTAGATTTATAAAAGAAAGCTCTGGATATTCCATTTATACATGGGGATGCACCATTTATAAAGCTGGATGCTTCATTTATACAACGGAATGCTCTATTTATAAGGCTGGATGCTCCATTTATACAACCGGATGCTTCATTTATACATGGGGATACTCTATTTATACAAAGAGCAGCTTTATTTAGTATTCAAAAAGACCGAATTCGCTTTTGATGGTGAGTTTTTTATTTTCGGAAGCTTCTACCCTACCTACAATTTGAGCCTCTACACCAAAGGATTTTGCTATTTCAATGATATCCGAAGCGATTGCCTTGGGCACATACAATTCCATTCGGTGACCACAGTTAAAGACTTGGTACATTTCTTTCCAATTGGTTTTGGATTGTTCTTGTATTAGTTTGAATAAAGGCGGAACGGGAAACAGATTATCTTTGATTACATGCACGTTATCCACAAAATGAAGCACTTTGGTTTGGGCACCACCACTGCAATGCACCATGCCGTGAATTTCTTTTGGAGTGTATTTATCTAAAATTGATTTGATAATCGGAGCATAAGTTCGGGTTGGTGAAAGGACTAATTTCCCGGCGTCAATTGGGGAATCGGCAACGGCATCAGTCAATTGGGTTTGTCCGGAATACACTAAGTCATTAGGTACCATGGCATCAAAACTTTCCGGGTATTTTTGGGCTAAATAATTAGCAAAAACATCGTGACGCGCGGAAGTCAAACCGTTGCTGCCCATGCCTCCGTTATATTCTTTTTCGTAATGGGCCTGACCGAAAGAAGCTAAACCAACGATTACATCTCCGGCTTGGATATTGGCATTATCAACCACAGCTGAACGTTTCATGCGAGCGGTAACAGTTGAATCTACAATAATGGTTCGGACTAAATCGCCTACATCAGCCGTTTCGCCACCTGTAGAATGAATGGTTACTCCGAAGTTTTTTAACTCGGCGATAAGTTCTTCTGTTCCGTTGATGATGGCGGATAGCACTTCGGCCGGAATTAGGTTTTTATTTCTTCCGATAGTGGAAGACAATAAAATATTATCGGTAGCGCCTACGCAAAGCAGGTCATCAATATTCATTATCAGAGCGTCTTGTGCAATGCCTTTCCAGACGGATAAATCGCCAGTTTCTTTCCAATACATATAGGCCAGTGACGATTTGGTTCCGGCACCGTCGGCGTGCATGATTAGACAATAGTCTTCGTCATTAGTCAAATAATCGGGAACAATTTTGCAGAAAGCTTTGGGAAATAAACCTTTATCGATGTTTTTGATGGCGTTGTGCACGTCTTCTTTGGAAGCCGAAACTCCGCGCAAGTTGTAGCGTTGGCTGTTATCAGAGCTCATGTTGTAGTGTTGTGTTGTTGTGGCGCAAAGATATGACTTGATTTGGGATTTGGGATTTAGGAATTGGGATTTTTTTAGAATTATTTTTCCAAAATCATCACTTCTACGCGGCGGTTTTCATCTTCTTCTTGAGCTGATTTTTCTGGGATGGGATGAACCGGTCTTGAAGTGCCATAACCTTTGAAGGTCATTCGTTTTCGGTCAATTTTATTTCGTAGTAAGTAGGTATAGATAGCGCGGGCTCTTGATAGGGAGACATCGTTGACATCAAATACTTTTTGGCAGCAAATATGTCCTTGAATTTCGATTTTGAGTTTTGGATTTTCTTCCAGGATGCAAAGAAGTTCCAATAAGGTAGGTTCAGATTTGGGAACGATTCGGGCCGAATTGTTAAAGAAGTAGATATTAGGCAAAGCCACTGTCTCCCCCACTTTTGAGTTCAATATTTTTTCTGTCAATGGAGATACCACCGGCTTTTGAGACTTGATTTCGTTGTAAAAAATGGTTACTTTTCTGTTTTCTGCTTGGATTTTGGATTGCTTGAAATCTTTACCGTAAGCAATGCGTTCCAGATTGTCATTGACTTTTACTCCGCTTTTTTGCAGTAGCAATTGCACACTGTTGATGCGGCGTTCGGCTAATTTTATGTTGTAGTTTTTGGTATCCACACTATCGCAATAACCCATCATTTTGGTTACTTCGAGGTTTTTGTTTTGGGCAAACCACTCGTTAAATTCTAAAATCGATTTTTCATTGGGAAAGTCTTTATTGAAATCAAAAAAAACTTCAAATTGATTTTGTCCTAAGCTTTTTAGGGAAACTAAAAACAATATGATGAAGATTGCATTTTTCATTATTTTTCAACAATTAAAATTTCAACTCGACGATTGGCTTTGCGTTCGGCTTCATTGCGCTCCGGTAATTTGTAAATCGGATCATTGCTGCCAAAACCTTTATAGGAGAGTCGGTTCACTTCGATATCATTACTGGTTAGGTATTTTAAAATAACCAAAGCTCTTCGGTACGATAATTTAGTATCCATACCGTTAGGATTACAGCAAATATGACCGTGTATGGCAATTCTCAGTTTTGGATTATTATACATGATTTGCACTAATTCTTCTAAAATAGGTCGGGACATTTCTTCAATTCGCTCTGAATTAAACAGGAAATTGATGTTGTTAATTTTGATTAAATCCCCTTTTTTGGCTTTTTCAAATTTCATGGACAACTCAGATACCTCTTTTTCAATTAAGGTTTGGTTATCGAATTGCGATATCGGTTCCTCCTCTTTAGTAATCTCCTTATTTCCTTTGCTTTTTTCTTCTTTTGAGGTATAAAAAAAGGTTACTTTTCTGTTTTCTTCCTGCTTTTTAGAAAATTTAAAATCTTTGCCGAAAGGTATTAACTCCACTTTATCATTAATCGCTATAGTTTCATTTTTGAGCAAAGTCATAACCGAGTTAATCCTTCTTACAGCCAGTTCTTTATTGTATTTACTATCATCAACACTGTCGCAATAGCCTAGAATCTTGGTAACTTCAGCAAACTTGTTTTCTGCAATCCATTGATTTAGTTTAGTTATTGACACTTGATTGGGGTAGTCTTTATTGAAATCAAAGAACACTTCATAGTGCTTTTGGGAGAAAACAATAAATGGCATTATACATAAAACAAAACAAAGCTTCTTCATGCTAGTTTTCGACAATTAAAATTTCGACTCTCCTATTGGCGGCACGTTCCTGCTCATTTTTTTCAGGCAGCGGATAGATGGGTTGTGTACTGCCAAAACCTTTATAGGACAGTCTTGGCGGGTAAATTTGGTTAGCGACTAAAAAATTATAAATAGCTTTGGCGCGTTGTGTTGACAAATCCAACCGGTCCGTTGGCATACAACACAGGTGGCCTTGAATTTCGATTTTTAATTGAGGATTTCTTTGAAGCACAACCAGCAGTTCGTACATTTTTCCTCGGGATTCGGGCACCACGGCAAAAGTATTGATGATGAAATTCAAATTTTCGATTTTCAGCTTTTCACCTTGTTTGGCTTCACCTACTCTTTTCATAAACGCCTTGTCGAGCTTAAATTCAGATGTGGTACCATTGGGATTTTCAAAGACCATCTTTTCGGGATACTCGATTTCGGGTTTGGGTTCTTCTTTGGCAATTTCTTTTTTGATGCCTAGGATTTCATCTTCGCGAACGATGTCTTTTTCTAAAATATAATAGATTAGCACTCTTCTGTTTTCGGCTTTATTTTTAGACTGATTGAAGCTTTCACCAAAACTTCGGGTTTTAAAATCGTCTCTGATTTTGATTTGGTTTTTGATGATTTTAAAGATGCAGTCAACCCGTTTTTGAGCCAAGGTATCATTAAAACCTATTGAGCCGTCTTCATCGGTAAAGCCGTGAATGGCTACAATTTTGTTGTTCTTGTTTTCGGTAATCCAAGTATTGAGTCTTTCTTTTTCTTTGGTATTTAATTCAAATTTATTGCTATCGAAGTACAAGGCAAATTGTTCTTGAGCATAAATTGTATTGGCAAAAAGAATAAAAAAAAGGAAAACAAAAATAGGTTTCATAAACTGTTTTTAATACTAACGTAAGTTACGCAAAAATAGTATTGTATGTTAAAAATATAATGTCGTGAAACCTAATTATTTTTTTACATTTGTAAATAAAAACTTCATCAAATGAAACACTTTTTACTCTTTTCATTTTTAATACTCACCTTTTCAGCGAGTTCACAATCGGTAATACAATCGGTGAATTCGGGTAGTGTTATAGCAGCAAATTCCTCTATATCTGTCGGAGAAATTGTTGTAGTTCCTCAAAACCAGAATCAATCAAGCACCGGAATTATTGGTCTTTTGGCACAAACCCAACAAACATTAGAAGTCCCTCAATTGGAACTCAGTGCTAAAATCAAGGTTTTCCCTAATCCGACAACATCAGCCGTTTATTTTGAGACCGCTACCAAACTTACTGATGAAAAAGTTTCGATTTATACAACATCGGGGCAATTGGTTTCCGAGAAAAAGATTGGCACTGATAATTCATTAGACTTATCGGCACTTCAAACCGGAGTTTACCTGATTCAATTTTCGAGCAAAAACATCAATTCTTTTAAAATAATCAAACATTAACATGAAAAAACTATTACTATTATCAGCATTTTTTATAAGCTATTTGACTTTTGCTCAAGTACCGCAAGGAATTTCTTATCAGGCTATAGCACTAAACAGCTCAGGAACTCCGGTGGTGAGTTCTAACGTTGGGCTTCGTCTTTCGATTCTGAACACCTCAGCATCGGGAACCGTTTTATATTCGGAAACACAGGTTAAAACTACCAATGCGCAAGGATTGTTTAATTTGGTTGTCGGACAAGGGACCTTGGTTTCAGGGGCGTTTAACACCATAAACTGGGGAAGCGGTTCTAAATTCTTAAAAGTAGAAATGGACGCTTCAGGCGGTACCAATTATGTTTTGGTAGGCACTACCCAATTGCTATCAGTTCCTTATGCTTTGGCTGCGGACAGTTTGGTTACATCAGCAGGAGAAGGTATTACTTTGGTTTCACCAAATGGAACGCCTTATGTATTGAGTGTTAATGATGCCGGGCAATTGTCATTACCAACATCGGGAACATCATCCAGCTTTCCTACCCAATTGTATATGTATGGTAGTTTCAATAGTTTTAATGCTTCAACAGCACTGCTAATGGGATATTCTGATTATAGTTTTTTTGGTTATAAATACCTGACTTCGGGAACACAAATTAAGTTTATATCTGAAAACAATAGTAGTGCAGCTATATACGGTATAAACGGGACACAAAATTTAGTCCTTAATGGAAGTTTATACACCATCCCATCAAACGGACTGTACTTAATTTACAATTATTTAAATATTGATGGTGATAATCAAATTTACTTTCATGCCAGTTCAATAGGCCCAGGTGTTAGTTACGATAACGCTAGTGGAAGTGCCTACAGCGCTATGACATACAATGTAGCAACTAATACGCTAAGCGCTACAGTAACTGGTGTAACCAGTCCTAACAACACTTTTAGGATTAGTATGGAAACACCGACTGGTACTGGATATTATGGAGATAATTTGAGTGATGGGACAATTGATTTATACGGTCAATACATTAACTTTCCGGGAGCCACCAGCACGCCTAAAAATTATAAAGTTGATTTAGTACTTAACTTTAACGGATCAGGAACCTATACTGTTACACAAGTTCCTTAAAAAATATTTTATGAAAAAGTAGTATTATTAGCGGCTTTTTAATAACATCCAAATTTGTCTATATGGTAACGTATTGATTTTAATAACTAAAAAATCCCGCTCAATGAGCGGGATTTTTTTTAACTAATTAAACCGGATTATCTTGTAAACAATAATTCTCTGTATTTGGTTAATGTCCAAACCTCATCATCTACTAATAACTCTAATTTATCACAGTGTTCGCGGATAATTTCGAAATAAGGTTTTACTTTATCGCAATACATTTCAGCCATTTTTTGGGCATCAGTTAATGCGTTGGCTTTTTTACGTGCTTCGGTCATCGCTTCTACATTGGTATTTATCCCTTCAATGTGTGATGAAATTTCTTTGATTAAAACGATTTGTTCTTTGGCAATTTTTTCAAAGTCTTTACCGAAGATTTCTTTTAAACCACGCACATTTTCAATCAAGGTGTTTTGGTAACGAATAGCTGTTGGAATCACGTGATTACGCGCAATATCACCTAGAACTCTTCCTTCTATTTGGATTTTCTTGGTGTATTCTTCTAATTCGATTTCGTAACGAGCCTCTACTTCTACATGGTTCATTACGTTCAAATCTTTGAATAGGTCTAAGGCTTTTTTAGACACTTTAGCTTTCAAAGCCGCCGGTGTTGTTTTATGATTGCTAAGCCCGCGTTTTTTAGCTTCTTTTTCCCATGCATCGCTGTAACCGTCGCCTTCAAAAAGAATGTTTTTGGTTCCTTTGATATATTCTCTTAAGACATTGAAAATCGCTTCATCTTTCTTTAGATCTTTTTTCTCGATTAAAGCGTCTACTTCTTTTTTGAAATCTTTTAATTGCTTGGCCACAATAGAATTTAAAGTGGTCATCGCATTGGCACAGTTCGCAGAAGAACCTACTGCTCTAAACTCAAATTTGTTTCCTGTGAATGCAAACGGAGAGGTTCTGTTTCTGTCCGTATTGTCTAATAACACATCCGGAATTTTACCTACTACGTTTAGTTTTAAATCGGTTTTCTCTTCCGGAGATAATTTTCCTTTGGTTACGCCTTCTAATTCATCCAATACTTTGGTTAATTGTTGTCCGATGAATACTGAAATAATGGCCGGCGGTGCTTCGTTAGCTCCAAGTCGGTGGTCATTACTTGCCGTTGCAATGGCAGCTCTAAGCAATTCTTCATACTCATTAACCGCTTTGATAGTATTAATAAAGAACGATAAGAATTGTAAATTGCTCATTGGTGTTTTCCCCGGAGACAGTAAATTCACGCCGGTATCCGTAGCTAATGACCAGTTGTTATGTTTTCCGGAACCATTAACTCCTTTAAAAGGTTTTTCATGGAAAAGTATTTTAAAATCGTGACGCTCCCCAACTTTAGACATTACATCCATTAATAATGAATTGTGGTCAACTGCTAAATTGGTTTCTTCAAAAATCGGAGCTAATTCAAATTGGTTAGGCGCTACTTCATTATGACGAGTTTTTACCGGTATGCCTAAATACATACACTCTTCTTCTAATTCTCTCATGTAATTCAATGCACGAGAAGGAATAGAACCAAAATAGTGATCGTCTAATTGCTGTCCTTTTGCAGAAGTGTGTCCGAGCAAAGTTCTTCCTGTCAACAATAAATCAGGTCTTGAATTTGCCAACGAGCTATCTACCAAAAAATATTCTTGCTCCCACCCTAAAGTAGCAGTTACTTTTTTAACATTTTTATCGAAATATTTACATACCTCAGTTGCTGCTTCATCTACAGCATTTAAGGCACGTAATAGTGGTGTTTTATAATCTAAGGCTTCACCGGTATAAGAAATAAACACGGTTGGAATACACAAAGTCGTTCCAAAGATAAATGCCGGAGATGTTGGATCCCAAGCGGTATAGCCACGAGCTTCAAATGTATTACGGATACCACCGTTCGGAAAAGAAGAAGCATCCGGTTCTTGTTGTACCAATTGCCCTCCCCCGAACTTTTCTAATGGGTCAGAACCATCATAAGAAGTTTCGAAAAATGCATCGTGTTTTTCCGCAGTAGTTCCGGTTAAAGGTTGGAACCAGTGTGTATAATGCGTTACGCCTTTAGCAATCGCCCATTCTTTCATTCCCATGGCGATATAATCGGCTAGCTTTCTGTCAATTTTAGTTCCGTGCTGTACTGCATCTTTGACTCCTTTGTAAGCATCTGAAGTCAGAAACTGCTTCATAGCTTTATCGTTAAACACATTGGCACCGAAAATGGCTGATTTTCTATCAGCTTCTTCAAATTTTACAGGCTTTCTACCTGATGCATCTTTTAATGCTTGAAAACGTAAAGTTGACATAAAATTAATTTTTAAAAGTTATACCCTAATAATTTGAAGCAAATATAAAAATATTTTAATTTAAATAACACATACCCCCTATTAATTTTAGGGGTAATATCTAAAAAATAATATTTTTATAGTTTTAAAGATTGATTTATTTAACAATTAAATAGTAACTTCAAAAATACAATCCCCTATATTTGTAGCAATCAAAAGATTTATCATGACTGTTTGGATACTGTTTTTAGCTGCCATTTTAGTGTTTCTTGCCTTAGATTTAGGCGTATTTAATAAAAACCCTCATGTTATCAAGCCCAAAGAGGCCGGAATATGGACCGGAATATGGGTAGCCATGTCCTTTTTATTTTCGATTGTAATTAACTGGTTGTACAGCAATGAATACATAGCTAATCCTACCGGTATTAAACCGGCAGTGGCCACAATGAAGTTTATCACCGGTTATCTTATTGAATTATCGTTGAGTATTGATAACATCTTTATAATTGCCGTAATCTTTGCTTCTTTTAAAATTCCACAGAAATACCAACACAGGGTTTTATTTTGGGGGATATTAGGTGCTATTCTTTTTAGAGGATTGATGATTTTCTTTGGAGTCATTTTAATTAACAAATTCAGCTGGATGACCTATCTATTTGGCGCCTTTTTGATTTTTACCGCATTCAAAATGCTGTTTAAAGGAGAAGAGGAAGAATTCAATCCAAAGAAATCGTTTGTCTATAAAAACCTGCGTAAGATTATGCCAATCACTCATCATATTGAAGGGGAACAATTTTTTGTAAAAAGAAAACACATTAAAGCAGCCACTCCACTTTTTGTAGCGTTGATTGTTATTGAGGTGATGGATATGCTATTTGCATTGGATAGTGTACCGGCTATATTGGCTATCACATCAGACCCTTTTTTGGTTTTCAGTTCTAATATTTTTGCTATTCTTGGCTTGCGTTCTATGTATTTCTTCTTGGCTAACATGCTGGAAAAATTCAGTTATCTTGAATACAGCTTGATTGCTATATTAACCTTTGTGGGAATTAAAATGTTATTGGTTCATTATTACAAATTTCCGGAATGGATTTCATTAGGATTTATCGCTTTATCGCTTTTAATCGGAATTGTAATATCTATTAAAAAGAGTGAAACTACTGAATGATTTGATTTTCTTTATTTAACTTTTCTAAATAACTACCCAATAAAAAAGCCCTCAATGAGGGGCTTTTCAGTTATTTGATATTATTTCTAATTATCTTTTAATCACATGTAGTGTTTTAGTTTCAGAACCCTGAGTCACTACTACATTGTATACACCTGAAGTATATTTGTTTCCAATTTTAACTTCTGATATTTCACTTGGATTGATGTCATTTCTTTCTAACAATCTTCCGGTCATATCATAAATTAACACTGATACATTTCCTTCAACTGTTGTTGACAAGCTCAAATTAAAATCACTTGTATAAGGATTTGGATATGCTTTAACTTTTAATTTATCTCCAAGTGAAGCTCCACTCATCTCTATCACATCAGATTTTTTGAATGCAACAGTTTCGTTTGAACAAGAAACAGTAATACATTGAGTATAAGTACTAGATTTTCCACAAGTATCTGTAGCTTCCCATGTTCTGCAATGTGTTTTAGAACCATCAGCATTTTGAGTAACAACATCTGCACCTACAACCACTGGGTCAATTTGTGATGAACTGCAATTATCAGTAACTATTGGAGTATCAAATTCGACAGGAATATTAACATCACATGTTTTCTCAACCATTACTTGATTATCTCTGCTTCCTAATGAAGCACCATCAAGTTGCTCTAATCTGAAATGATATGGCGCACCATCAATAGAACCAGCTCCATAACAATTTCCATAACCATTTGATCCAGCTCCTTGAGCCGCTCTTCCTGCCAATTTAATCATTACGTTGCTAGAAGCTGATGTCCATGTAACTGTATACCAAGCATAATTATCTCCAGTTGCAGTACCTGAATAGCCATCGAAAGCGATATTGAAATCTGAAATAGGAGCATCTCCTTTTATTTCAATTTGTCTGTTTCCGTATTGTTGCTCAAAAGTAGCTACTGCAGCGTCAACATTTCTATTTCCGTGGTGGTTAGGTGGGTTACCCATTGTGTCAGCTAAAGATGCAAAAGCACTATTAGTTAAGTTTGGACAAGAAGCAATTCCATCACACTGTTGCGCTGTAAGATTTTGCAATTCGTTAACCGCTCCATTTCCTAAATCACCTGCTGTAGCAACTGCTTGTTCCCATGACATCAAGAAATCATAAGCATGTCTACTAACTCCACCTTGATGCTTAACCGCTTCATGACGGAATTTGAATGTGTGAGTTGAACCTGTTAATTGCGTAAACACAATACGTTGAGGAACTCCCATTCCTTCAAAATACTCAGCTTGATCAAAGTTATTAACACCATATGTCCAGCTAAGTGGCGTATTAGGGTGGTCTTCATTTCTAGGCTGATCAAAATTAACTCTGCTTTTGGCAATTTGTTTTGAATTATCCATTTTTTCAGTTACAGTAGCAATTCCTCCACCGCCTAAGTCTTGAGCACAAGTATCACCTTCGTCATTTACTAAAACGTCTCTGTTTTCAGAAATACCACTAAATACTGGTCCTTCTAAATCAATTCTCCAAGTAAACTCCTGAGTACAAGTTGATGAATTACCACAAGCATCTGTAGCAGTATATGTTCTGGTTTGTGAATACATACATCCAACAGATGACTCTTCACCTAAAGCTGATGTAATACTTGGTACTCCACATGCATCAGTTGCAGTTGCTACTTCAGGTGCTGGAATTCCGGTTGGATTACAACCTAAATTAGCACCAGAAGGACACAAAGTAAATACCGGCGGTGTTGTGTCTACTGTCCAAGTAAATACTTGTAAACATGTTGCACTATTACCACATGCATCTGTAGCAGTATAAGTTCTGATTTGTGTATGTAAACATCCATCAACTGATTCTTGGCCTAAAGATGATGTAATACTTGGTGTACCATTATTATCTGTAGCTGTAGCTGCTGCCGGAGCAGGAACACCACCTTGAGGATTACAACCTAAATCTACTCCCTGAGGACAGAAAGTAAATACAGGCGATATAGTATCTGCCACAGTTGTAAATACTGAAGTACAAGAATCACTACCACAACCATTTTCAGCTGAATATGCAATAGTTAAAGGCACTCCAGGGGCAGGCATTTGATACTGAGCTAAGTTGGTAACTGTTGTATTTGCATCTCCTCCAGTATAAGAGAACCCTGCAATCCAAGCAGCAAAAGCTTCAGCTGCATTTTCGTTACAAGCTACTGTTCTATTTCCAGGACAAGTAACCACTATTTCAGGATGTCTTGTTACAACTTGAGAGGCAATGGTAACATTTCCGTGTACGTCTGTTGCGGTCCATGTTACAGTAGTATTACCTACTGGGAAACACTGAGGAGCATTGTTAGTAAGCGACTCTACTTCGCAGTTATCAGAAGCAGTTACTCCAAGAGCAATTGCACAACCTAAGTCATCTTCATTAAAACATCTTTCAATATTAGAAATTGACAATACTGGAGCTATTGTATCTAAAACACTTACAACGAACTCACAAGTTGATGAACCATTTACATTAGTTGCTGTAGCTGTCACAACCGTTGATCCTACCGGAAAGAAACTTCCTGAGGCGTGTGAATAAGTTACATTAGGAGTTGGATCCCCTGCAGCTATTGCAGCTGAATAGGTAACATTAGCACCACACAAACCTGTAGTTGCATTAACAATGATATCCGCCGGACATTCAATTGTTGGAGGTACTGCTGCAGCTAACCATTGGAAAGAAAGAACATTTGAGCATGCTAACTGATTTTGACTATCTGTAAAGCAAGCCATAATTGTATCAACTCCAGGGCCACCTGAACCTAAATAGGTAAAATTAACCTCTCCATTAGCATCTGTTGTTGCTGTAAAAGGAGCTAAACCAAAGTTTGGTCCTGCCGTAATAGTAAACGTAACTGTTTTATTTGGTAATGGTTGACCGTTTGCATTTTTTACAACTGCTTTAACGGTATGATTAGTTCCAACGTTCCCAGAAGTAGTAGTTTGTGTTAATAAAATACCTTCGCCTATAATAGCTGCACCTGAAAGTGCAAAATAAGCAAGGAATATATTATCATCACCTGATGGGTTAACCGTATTAATATTTAAACTTGTAGTTGTATTTGTTATGAATGGTAAAATGGTGTACAATTCATCATCAGTAAATTGATTTGTAGGACCCGCATTTGGATTAAGAGGATTTGTATTAACATTTCCTATACCCCCTACAGTAAGTAAAGCTCCATTTTCAGAAGCACCATCATCTTCACCTCCAGCAGAACTTGATAATCTTTGTCCGTTAACTGATACCTGAGACGTTTGTGTCCCTCCGGCTGCTTGATAACTAAAACCTATTCCTAATCCCATATCTAACAGAGCACCTGGTTGAGCTGGATCAATTGGTTGTGCCAAAGTAACTGAAAAATTATCTCCAGCAGGTGTAGCTGCCCCAAACATAATAATAATCGTTTTTTCAGTAGCGGTTGCATCATTAAATACAACTAACAATACCGACCCTTCGATAGCTGCACTATTACATTCTGTAACAGTCAATGTTGAAATCCCGGCTGGAAGTGCATTTATTTGAGTTGAAACAAGACTGGTAACATCTGCCCAATAATTATAAAAACCTATTCCACTACTACTGCTTGTTGCTGTTCCGTTCCAGTTTACAGGTAAACCTGACAATGTAACACAACCATTGGCTATAGTAGAACCAGTAGCAGTTGACATAAGGATAACTTTTTGAACCGTTGCTGCTGCATTTGGTTTATTTACTCGAACCGTCATTGATGAAAGAGATGATCCTTTTCCATCAACCGAAAGCGTGTAATGACCGGTTGAGCTATAAGCTTCAGTCAAGGCTCCCGCTTGTGTATTGTTTAGCGTTGGTCCATTGGGAGCCGCTAATCTAGAGGATGCATTGGCTCCAAGACTTATTAAAGTACCCGGAATTTGACGAGTATTTGTCTCTTTTAAATCGGTTTTATTTATTGCGTTTTTAAGTTGTTGCGACATTGCTGTATCCGGAGCCAGAAAAACAGCGAGAAATGCTACAACAGACACAAATAAATTTAATATATATATCCTTTTAGGACTATATACAAGTGTTTTGTTTTGTTTCATTATTAAATACATTAAGTTAGGTTAACACCATTAACATTAAAAAATAAAAGTTTATAGAGCTTGGGGCTTATAAAAAATTAAATAGTTTCCGAAATTAAGTAATATTTTTATGCTGTAAGATTAAAATCGTTAAACGTAATTTATACTCGATTAAAAGATAAATGGCCTTTTTTTGAAACCCATAGCTTCAATTACGGCTTCACTAATAAGCTTGTTTTTGTTTTTGTTTAGAGTTACTTTCCGGATATTTAAATAGCATTATCATTAATACATTATTTCAATTTTGCTGATGTTTTTTTAATGGGTTAATAATGATTTTTTTCGGACATTAACTACATCTTTTTGGTCTTTGCGCTTTTTGTTTCGTAAGATTAGGATGGCCGGATGAATGATTTGGGAATCATTTTTCTGTAAATAAAAAAGCCCCTCAATGTTGAGGGGCTTTACTTTTATAATAATTTTAAAAATTATCTTTTAATAACTCTTTGGGTTCTTACTTCTTCACCTTGCGTTACAATAACATTGTAAACTCCTGACGAATAGTTATTACCTACTTGAATTTGAGATACTTCATTTGGATTAACATCACGTTTTTCGATTAATCTTCCTGTCATATCATAAACAGACACGCTAACTTGTGCTTCACTTGAAGTGATTAAGCTTAATTTGAAGTTATCAGTGTACGGATTAGGTGCCACGATAACTGATAAACCTTTAACTTCATTTGCTGATGATGCGTTCATTCTTACTGCTACTGGTTGAGCAGGACAAGGAGTAACATCCCAACCTACAAACACTTTACATTCATCAAATACATTATTCAAGGCGTCTACAACATTAGTAATAGCTGAAAGACTAACACCTCCTTCAGAACTATTAATACCATCTGCATTACCTAGAGCACGATTAGCTAAATCAATTAACCCACCCACTGTTTTGTCTCCATTTCCATTTGGTGTAATAGCATTCACCACAGCAGCAGGGATAGTTTTATAGGTGTATTCATTAACTGTATTAACCCAAACTCCAAACTCATCGTAGTGACCACAAATTCTTTCAACCGGCTCTTTTGAACCACAACCACCAAGTGGATTAGCTGTTGCAAGAGTACCTGCCTGTAATACAAACCCACTTAAATTTGTTGTAAGGCTGATATTAGCATTCAATGCTAAAGTCATCGTTTGAGCAAGTAATGCATTATTGATTACACCACTTCTCAATAGAGAATTCGGTAATGAACAAACACTATTGTTTCCAGCCGGAAGTTCTTTTGATGGACCACCGCCAGGTAATTTGTCAATAATACAACTTACAGCACCCGGAGCAGTCATAAATACTGAACGTCCAGGCAAACCAACGGTAATTGTTCCACCAGCATTTGCCAAACATTGAGCAATCATTTGTGCTGTAGTTAAATGCCCAACTTCTCCGTCACACATTGAACCACCTGAAGTACCGTAAGCACCTTGAGTGTATGTACAGAATGCTTCACAAGGAATCAAATCAACAGTTATTTCGCTTGTAGCCTCACAACCATTTGCATCTTTAACTACTACAGTATGTTGGCCTGTACTTAAATTAGCAAAAGTATAAGGAGAAGCTTGTTCTGTAAATGCCCCACCATCTATACTAACACTATAAACTCCTGTTCCACCAGAGAATGTTGCTTCAACACTACCGGTAGCAGTATTAGCACATATTTCAGGTAATGAAGTTAAGCTAAGCTCAACAGCTGTCGGAATAGTGATAGATACTTGTTTAGTATCAGTACAGCCGTTAGCATCTGTAGCCACGATAGTGTATACTCCTGAAGCAGAAGCAGAGAATGGTGAAGTTTCTGCGTTACCGTTTACAGTATACGTTTTAACTCCTGTTCCGCCGGTAGCACTAAATGTAATTGTACCATTTCCGCCATAACATAGAGGATTAGTTCCTTCAGCCGTTAAATCAACTTTAGTTGGAATAGCAATCGTTACTGTTTTAGTATCGGTACATCCGTTAGCATCTGTAGCTACAATAGTGTATACTCCTGAAGCAGACACTGAGAATGGTGAAGTAGCTGCATTACCGTTTACAGTATACGTTTTAGCTCCTGTTCCTCCGGTAGCACTGAAAGTAATTGAACCATTTCCTCCAAAACATAATGGATTAGTACCATTAGCAGTCAATTCTACTTTAGTAGGGATAGTGATTGTTACTTGTTTTGTATCGGTACATCCGTTAGCATCTGTAGCAACTATAGTATAAACTCCTGAAGCAGCTGCTGAGAATGGTGAAGTTGCTGCGTTACCGTTTACAGTATACGTTTTAGCTCCTGTTCCACCGGTAGCACTGAAAGTAATTGAACCATTTCCTCCAAAACATAATGGATTAGTTCCATTAGCAGTCAATTCTACTTTAGTTGGAATAGTAATCGTTACTTGTTTGGTATCAGTACATCCGTTAGCATCTGTAGCTACAATAGTGTAAACTCCAGCTCCTAATCCCGTTGCCGGTGAGGTAGCTGCATTACCGTTTACAGTATACGTTTTAGCTCCTGTTCCGCCGGTAGCACTGAAAGTAATTGAACCTGTACCACCGAAACACAATGGGTTGGTTCCATTAGCAGTCAATTCTACTTTAGTTGGGATAGTAATCGTTACTTGTTTTGTATCGGTACATCCGTTAGCATCTGTAGCCACGATAGTGTAAACTCCGGCTCCTAATCCCGTTGCCGGTGAAGTAGCCACGTTACCATTTACAGTATACGTTTTAGCTCCTGTTCCGCCGGTAGCGCTGAAAGTAATTGAACCTGTTCCACCAAAACACAATGGGTTGGTTCCATTAGCAGTCAATTCTACTTTAGTTGGAATAGTAATAGTTACTTGTTTTGTATCGGTACATCCGTTAGCATCTGTAGCTACAATAGTGTAAACTCCTGAAGCAGACGCTGAGAATGGTGAAGTAGCTGCGTTACCGTTTACAGTATACGTTTTAGCTCCTGTTCCACCGGTAGCACTGAAAGTAATTGAACCATTTCCTCCAAAACATAATGGATTAGTTCCATTAGCAGTCAATTCTACTTTAGTTGGAATAGTAATCGTTACTTGTTTGGTATCAGTACATCCGTTAGCATCTGTAGCTACAATAGTGTAAACTCCAGCTCCTAATCCCGTTGCCGGTGAGGTAGCTGCATTACCGTTTACAGTATACGTTTTAGCTCCTGTTCCGCCGGTAGCACTGAAAGTAATTGAACCTGTACCACCGAAACACAATGGGTTGGTTCCATTAGCAGTCAATTCTACTTTAGTTGGGATAGTAATCGTTACTTGTTTTGTATCGGTACATCCGTTAGCATCTGTAGCTACAATAGTGTAAACTCCTGAAGCAGAAGCTGAGAATGGTGAAGTGGCTGCGTTACCGTTTACAGTATACGTTTTAGATCCTGTTCCGCCGGTAGCACTGAAAGTAATTGAACCATTACCACCAAAACACAATGGATTGGTTCCATTAGCAGTCAATTCTACTTTAGTTGGAATAGTAATAGTTACTTGTTTAGTATCAGTACATCCGTTAGCATCTGTAGCTACAATAGTGTAAACTCCTGAAGCAGACGCTGAGAATGGTGAAGTAGCTGCGTTACCGTTTACAGTATACGTTTTAGCTCCTGTTCCACCGGTAGCACTGAAAGTAATTGAACCATTTCCTCCAAAACATAATGGATTTGTACCATTAGCAGTCAATTCTACTTTAGTTGGAATAGTGATTGTTACCTGTTTTGTATCGGTACATCCGTTAGCATCTGTAGCTACAATAGTGTAAACTCCAGCTCCTAATCCCGTTGCCGGTGAAGTAGCTGCGTTACCGTTTACTGTATAGGTTTTAGCTCCTGTTCCTCCGGTTGCACTGAAAGTAATTGAACCTGTACCACCGAAACATAATGGATTAGTTCCATTAGCTGTTAAATCTACTTTAGTAGGGATAGTGATTGTTACTTGTTTTGTATCAGTACATCCGTTAGCGTCAGTAGCTACGATAGTGTAAACTCCTGAAGCAGATGCTGAGAATGGTGAAGTGGCTGCGTTACCGTTTACAGTATACGTTTTAGCCCCTGTTCCACCGGTAGCACTAAAAGTAATTGAACCATTTCCTCCAAAACACAATGGATTTGTTCCATTAGCAGTCAATTCGACTTTGGTTGGGATAGTAATCGTTACTTGTTTGGTATCTGTACATCCGTTGGCATCTGTAGCAACAATAGTGTAAACTCCTGAAGCAGCTGCTGAGAATGGTGAAGTAGCGGCATTACCGTTTACAGTATATGTTTTAGCTCCTGTTCCGCCTGTAGCACTGAAAGTAATTGAACCATTTCCTCCGAAACACAATGGATCAGTTCCGTTAGCTGTTAAGTCAACTTTGGTTGGGATAATAATCGTTACTTGTTTGGTATCAGTACATCCGTTGGCATCTGTAGCCACGATAGTGTAAACTCCTGCTGCTAATCCCGTTGCCGGTGAAGTAGCGGCATTACCATTTACAGTATATGTTTTAGCTCCTGTTCCGCCTGTAGCACTGAAAGTAATTGAACCTGTACCGCCGAAACACAATGGGTTTGTTCCGTTAGCCGTTAATTCTACTTTAGTTGGAATAGTAATCGTTACTTGTTTGGTATCAGTACATCCGTTAGCATCTGTAGCCACAATGGTATAAGTACCCGCTGCAGAAGCTGAGAATGGTGAAGTAGCGGCATTACCGTTTACAGTATACGTTTTAGCTCCTGTTCCACCGGTAGCACTGAAAGTAATTGAACCATTTCCTCCAAAACACAATGGATCAGTTCCGTTAGCTGTTAAGTCAACTTTGGTTGGAATAGTAATCGTTACTTGTTTTGTATCAGTACATCCGTTAGCATCTGTAGCTACAATGGTATAAGTACCCGCTGCAGAAGCTGAGAATGGTGAAGTAGCTGCATTACCGTTTACAGTATACGTTTTAGCTCCTGTTCCGCCGGTAGCACTAAAGGTTATAGAACCATTTCCGCCAAAACACAATGGATCAGTTCCATTAGCCGTTAAGTCAACTTTTGTTGGGATAGTAATCGTTACTTGTTTGGTATCAGTACATCCGTTAGCATCTGTAGCTACAATAGTATAAGTACCCGCTGCAGAAGCTGAGAATGGTGAAGTAGCTGCATTACCGTTTACAGTAAACGTTTTAACTCCTGTTCCACCGGTAGCACTGAAAGTAATTGAACCATTTCCTCCAAAACACAATGGATCAGTTCCGTTAGCTGTTAAGTCAACTTTGGTTGGAATAGTAATCGTTACTTGTTTTGTATCAGTACATCCGTTAGAATCTGTAGCTACAATGGTATAAGTACCCGCTGCAGAAGCTGAGAATGGTGAAGTAGCTGCATTACCGTTTACAGTATACGTTTTAGCTCCTGTTCCGCCGGTAGCACTAAAGGTTATAGAACCATTTCCGCCAAAACACAATGGATCAGTTCCATTAGCCGTTAAGTCAACTTTTGTTGGGATAGTAATCGTTACTTGTTTGGTATCAGTACATCCGTTAGCATCTGTTGCTACAATAGTATAAGTACCCGCTGCAGAAGCTGAGAATGGTGAAGTAGCTGCATTACCGTTTACAGTATACGTTTTAGCCCCTGTTCCGCCGGTAGCACTAAAAGTTATAGAACCATTTCCTCCAAAACACAATGGATTTGTACCATTAGCAGTTAAATCAACTTTAGATGGAATTGTGATAGTCACTTGTTTAGTATCAGTACATCCATTAGCATCTGTAGCTACAATAGTATAAGTACCAGAAGCTGACGCAGAGAATGGTGAAGTTGCTGCGTTACCGTTTACTGTATACGTTTTAGCTCCTGTTCCTCCTGTAGCACTGAAAGTAATTGAACCATTTCCGCCAAAACACAATGGACTAGTTCCGTTAGCAGTCAATTCTACTTTAGTTGGAATTGTTACTACCACTGGCGCACTCGGATTAGATGGACAACCATTTTCGGTGGTCACAACCACTGAATAACTTCCGGACACCGTAGCATTAAAACTAGCGACATTACCTGGGTTACTGGCAGTTGCCGGTACCGTCCAAGTATACGTATAAACCCCAGCAGGACTAGGTGTTGCAGTAACTGTAGAACTTTGTCCAAAACAAGACACTGGCGTTGCAGCCACTGTTGCCGATGGAACTCCTCCTAAACCACCACCAACAAAGTCATCCAATGTTGCAGTAATCTCCTGAGAGGATCTCGTTTCTAGTAAGAATTTTGAAAAACATGCTCCTACGTTTCCTAATTGAGCAAGGTCTACATATCCTTCATAAAATTCATTTAAACCATATTGTGTAGTATTGGTCGTATTGTCATTATTATTTTTATCTTTAAAAAACCAGCCTGTTGGCACTGGCGTGTTAACAGTATTATTCTCAGCCACCTGAGCAGAGAACGTCTTTAAATTAAAAGCAGGATTATCAGCATAATTACCTCCTGTTCCTACCCACTCCAAAACGGTTACCGCTCCAATATTACCACCGTTGGTAAAATTCGCAAGTACAAGGATATCACCAATTACAGGTGGTAAATGCTTAGCAGGAGTAAAAAGGTTAACGCCGTTTACTGTTTCCGGATGGGTACCATCCTGAAAGAACCAAAATCCAATTTGAGCATCCCCACTATTGGATATTCTATCCCCTGCGAACACTATAAATGGTCCTCCAGTGGCAACTGAACCGTCAGATCGTATAACCTGACCCGGTTGAAGAATAACAGCTGCTGCATTGGCAATGTCATTCTTGTCTTTAGCTGTCCCTAGTTTCCAAAACCAGTTGTTGGCATAGAAGAAATCTTTTTCATTTCCCGCAAAAATATCATCCTGATTGATAATATTGAATTTGTCGGCAACGTGAATAATTCCAGCTTGATTCCATTCCCCAGGGAATGAAGTAGTTAACCCATCAATTTTGACAGTCTGGGCGGTTAAAAAATTAGTAAACAAAAAAAGCACAAATAACAAAACGATGCTAATCATACTTTGACTTTTTGAACTACTACTTTTGGTGTAAGTTTCTCCCAAAACTCCTGTTTTGGAAAAATCTAACTTAAGACCACTTTCTCCTGCGCCTGAGGCATAACTCTCGCGGCAGGGAAATCCTAAATTACGCAATAAAGTACTGTTTTTCATAATGTTAAGTATTTAGTAATACCACATCATGAGTAAATTTAGGTTTTTAGTATTTTTGGGACAAGCATTAAAAGAATAAGTGTCTTTTTTAAACTTCAATCTTGGTGAAAGACAAACAGTAGATTCTTATTGGGATGTTAAAATTAAGTATTAATAGCAGTTTATGTTAAAATTGGCATAAGTTTTCTACAAACAATTCTATTTCATCGACAAACTGCATAAAAACTCAAAAATGATTTAATGCTAAGTCAATAATTAAGTTTAAAATCAGTTAAACAACGGTGGTGTTTTAACCTATAAAACTAAGATTTTTAGAGCGTTGTATCCGGTTAAGACAAATTCTTTTTATAAGTTCGCCTTCTTTTAAAGGTTACCGGATCAAAATGCTTCCACATATTGTGTATGGCGTGATTGTCTTCCAACTCAGGAGTTCGGATACAGTTTTGAATCCCTTTTTCTTTGAAGAGATGGTAATATTCATTAAAAATGATAGCGGTAACCCCTTTACTTTGATATTCAGGATCTATACCTATTAAATAGAATAGTACATCTTTGCTTTCATTTTTGGCTTTAAGCAAATGATAGAACCCTAAAGGAAACAATTTCCCGTTGGCTTTTTGTAGCGCTTCTGAAAAACTAGGCATTACTATACTGAAGGCAATCATATTGTGATTTTTATCTTCAATAAACTTGATGTATTCCGGATTGATAAAGCTGATGTATTTTTTTTTAAAATATTCCTTTTGCACATCAGTTATGGCTACAAAGGAAGAAAGGCCGGCATAACTGGAATTAAACAAATCAAACATCTTATCCACATAGGGCATGATGTCATTGGTATTAGTAAAATTCAGAGCTTTTAATTCGTAGCGCTTTTTGATAAGTTCCTGAGCTTTTACGAAAAATTCAGTCTTCACATTTGAAAAAGGAAACTTGTTTTCGAGGTATTCTTTCTCCTTGACATAACCCAATTTCTCTAAGTGCTCCTTATAATAAGGAAAATTATACCAAGTAATCATCGAACCGATTTCATCAAACCCTTCAGTCAAGACACCAACTTTATCCAAATTGGAAAATCCCATTGGTCCCTCGACATATTCGAGGTTGTTGCTTTTTCCGAATTCATAAACTTTTTCTAATAAGGCTTTAGTCACTTCTACATCATCAATAACATCCCACCAACCAAAACGCACTTTCTTTTTCTGTTGCTCGTTTACTTCACTCCAATTAATGATAGCAGCTATTCGCCCAACAATTTTTCCATCGCGATATGCCAAATAGAAATGAGCATCAGCTGTAGTAAAAGCAGGATTTTTAGTTTTATCAAATGAATCTAACTCATCATTAATCAAAGGCGGAACCCAGTATGGATGATTTTTATATAAGACAAACGGAAATTTCACAAAATCTTTCAGCAGTTTTTTGCTATTGGCTTCAACTATGGTAATCATTATGGTTTGGTGTTTTCTAATTCTACTTCGTCTTTGCGCTTTTTACCTTTATCTTTTTTCGATTTTTTATCTTTCTTATCCTTAGGATCTTTTTGATTTTTAACGCGTTTGTAATTCGTTTCATAATTACTGTCAAAACGCCAGGAAAGACCAACATTCCCTGATAATAATGATGGTGTATCTTTCACGTTTTTACTCAGAGAAGCATCGAGTTGAATATTTTCCCGAACCAAATAGGCCGCTCCCAATCTGAAGACATTATCGGCATAATAGTCGCTTTTGTAGGCCTGCATTTCCAAAAAAGCAGACCAGCGCATATTGAACCCTCTGGTCATTGTGGTAATCCACCCCAAGGTTGGGTACTTAGTCATGTATTTATCCGCTATAATATTATTGACCCAAACCCATTTAGTACCAAAATGATGCTGCGTAATTACCATTACTTTCGGACTGATGGCTTTGTCTCCTTCAAAAGTAAACGGATTAGGTCCTATCTTTAAATTCAAACCACCATACACGGCTACTGCCGGAATAAATTGCTTCCAACTGAACTTGTGATTGGCTTTCCAGCTATACAAATTGGGCTTATCTTCTTTGATAAACGGATCATAAACTAAATATTTTACACCAATGGTAAATTGCTTCAAACCACCACGAGTATCGTCAACCAGTGGAGCTTGGTACCAATCGTATTGGTATTGTGTGTTTAAATTAAATTCGAATTGATCAAAAAAAGCTCCATACCGTACATCTATTTCTGTACCGAAACCATTGGCTTCATACCGCGCTAAATCATGCTTTTCGCGAACACCATACACCCCACCTTCTGCCTGAATTACTGTTTTCCCTACAGAGAAAGCCGACATCGATTTTCCCGGTCGATTGGAATTAATAAGGTCAGTATATTGGGCGTATTGCGAAACCGAAATCAGCAGAAAACCAATGACAAAAAATCTTTTTAGGTACCTCATATGTTGTGAAAATTAAGCAGGATAACTTAGTGTTTCAAAAGTAGTATTTTTTATTATTTATTTAAGAAGTCAAAGCGAAAATTACATTAAGGAATTTAGTATTTTTGACAAAAATTTTTTATTCAATGGAAACCGCATCTTTTAGTGGCCTTTTAGAAACCATTTTATTCATCTTTGCTTTTTACTACGTTGTAAAGTTCTTAGCGCGTTTGTTTTTACCAATAATGGCGCAAAAAATGATGGAAAAAGCCGCCGATCAATTTCAACAACAGCAACAAAATTACCAACAACAACATACATCTCAAAATACTAACTCTGAAAAACCAAAAGAGAAAAAAGTAGTAGGCGAATATGTTGATTTCGAAGAAATTGAATAGTTAAACCAAACCTCCCTTCAAACCAAATAAATGAAGCAACTTCAAAAATTTTACCCGCATTTTTTAGCCATCATTGGTTTTATCACCATCTCATTAATTTACTTTTATCCGGTACTGCAAGGCAAAAAAATCTTCCAATCCGATATCGTTCAATATACCGGAATGGCCAAAGAACAAAACGATTTTCGAGCTGAATATCACACAGAACCTTATTGGACCAATTCCGCTTTTGGGGGTATGCCAACGTATCAAATGGGAGCCAATTATCCGCACGATTATATTGGTAAACTGGATGATGCTTTGCGTTTCTTACCAAGACCGGCAGATTATGTATTTCTGTACTTTTTAGGATTTTACGCCTTATTACTGGTTTTCAGAGCTGATCCGTTAAAAGCTTTTTTTGGTGCCTTGGCGTTTGGTTTTTCAACTTATTTGATTGTAATTCTGGGTGTTGGTCATAATGCAAAAGCACACGCCATTGCTTACATGCCATTGGTAGTTGCCGGATTTATTTTAGTTTTTCGAAAACGATATCTGCACGGTGGTATCCTGACGATGTTAGCTGTAGCCTTGGAAATCAATGCGAATCACTTTCAAATGACTTACTACTTGTTGTTTCTTTTGTTAGCGCTTGGCGTCTATTTGTTATACAAACTAATTAAAGAAAACGACTTAAAGTCATTACCTAAAATAGCCGGAACTTTTGTAGTTGCTATAGTTCTGGCCGTTGGGGTAAACGCTACGAGTTTATTGGCTACCAAAGAATACACCGACTTTAGTATGCGCGGAAAAAGTGAATTAACTTTCAATGCTGATGGCTCAAAAAATGATACCACAGCTTCGATGTCGCATGATTATATTACAGAATACAGTTATGGTATAGCCGAAAGTTTAAACCTCATAGCTCCTCGCCTTTTTGGTGGTTCTAACACTGAAAACATTGGAAAAGACAGTAAGTTATACGAGTTCATTATCAATCAAGGCGGTTCAGACGAAGATGCCAGACAATTTTCAGAATCAGCACCAACTTATTGGGGAGACCAACCCATGGTAGCTGCTCCGGCTTATATTGGCGTCATTGTTTTCTTCCTCAGTGTCTTGGCTTTATACCATGACAAACGCAAAATAAAATACGCTTTCCTAGCAGGTGCATTAGTTTCCTTATTGCTTTCTTGGGGAAAAAATTTATCGGGTTTAACCAACTTCTTTATTGAATATGTGCCGCTTTACGACAAGTTCAGAGCTGTTTCTTCGATACAAGTCATCTTGGAATTATGCCTTCCGGTTTTAGCCATAATGGGATTACAATCCTTCTTTAAAGAAACCGAAAATCAAAAAAAATCATTGCTATACACTGCAGCCACTTCTATTGGTTTGATTGTTTTATTATTTTTAGCCAAAGGGATGTTCTCTTTCGCTACAGCAAATGATAGTTATTATACACAAGCTTACGGCAAAGAAATGGGAACCGCTTTCGTAGAAGCCTTAAAAGCCGACCGTGCCAGTTTATTCATGGCCGATTTATTGCGTTCCGGATTTTTCATGGTGGTTGCTTTTGGAGCGCTTTGGTTTTATATCAAAGGAAAATTAGCACAAAACACCGCCATCATCATCGTTGGTGTTTTCATGGTAGGCGATTTATTTTTTGTTGATAAAAATTATGTAAGCAACACACCGCATCAGTTCCGAAGCGCCCGAGAAGTCGATCAGCCTTTTGAACCTACGCCTGCCGATGAAGAAATTCTGAAAGACAAATCCATTTATCGTGTATATGAATTACAAGGCAGATTGCAAGGACGAACTTCCTATTTCCACAAATCTGTCGGAGGGTATAGTGCCGTTCGACCAAGACGTTATGATCAATTATTCGATTATATCGTTGACAAAAAATTAGCTGATTTAGGGAGTAATATCGACCCAACAACTTTGTCTTTAACCAAAAATATTTCGATACTGGACGCCTTGAATATCAAGTATCTTTTGGTAGAAGTAAAAGACGGCCAAAGTGTGCCGATTACCAATCCGTTCACCAATGGCAATGCATGGTTTGTTTCTGAATTAAAAGAAGTAAAATCGGCTGACGAGGAAATGAAAGCTTTGGATAAATTGGACACCAAAAATGTGGCTGTTATTAACAAATCTGAAACACAATTGTATAAGGATACATTTGCCACAGCAGCGTATGCAGCTATAAAAGAAAACAGCTTTAAATCTGACAGCACAGCAACCATAAAATTAACTACGTACAAACCCAATCATATTGAATATACTTCAAACAATGCCAATGACGGTTTTGCCGTGTTTTCTGAAACCTATTACAAAGATGGTTGGAAAGCGACTATTGACGGAAAAGAAACGGGCATTTTCAGAGTGGATTATGTGTTACGTGGTTTAGTCATTCCAAAAGGCAATCATAAAATCGAATTCAAATTTGAACCGCAAGTAGTAAAAACAGGAAGCAGTATTGCGTTGTTTAGCTCAATCGGAATGCTTTTGGTGATTATTGGTGGAGTGTATATTGACCAGAAGAAAAAGAAGCAAGCCTAATGTCTGAGCCCAAGAAACTTTTAATCATCACTTATTATTGGCCGCCAGCCGGTGGACCGGGCGTACAGCGTTGGTTAAAGTTTGTAAAATACCTGCCCGATTTTAATGTGCAGCCCATAGTATACATTCCTGAGAATCCAACGTATCCAATTATTGATGAAGGCCTGCAAAGCGAAGTTTCGGAAAAAGCTATTATTCTAAAACACCAAATTTTTGAGCCTTATCAATTGGCGTCCTTTCTTTCAAAAAACAAAACCAAAAAAATAAGCTCCGGCATTATTCCGAATCAAAAGAAACAATCTTTTTTAGAAAGAATGTTGCTTTGGGTTCGTGGCAATATTTTTATTCCTGATGCGCGATTTCTATGGGTAAAGCCTTCGGTAAACTACTTAAAAAAATACATCGAAGAAAATAACATTGATACCATTGTTACATCGGGACCGCCACATAGTTTACACTTAATTGGTTTGGAATTGAAAAAAGAGTTGAAATTAAAATGGTTTGCTGATTTTCGTGATCCTTGGACAACCATTGGTTATCACAAAGCATTGAAACTCTCATCCTATGCTACTAAGAAACACAAAGCCTTAGAAAAAGAAGTTTTAAATTCGGCCGACACCATTATTGTAACCAGCAAAACTACTAAAACAGAATTTCAGGCAATTACATCAAAACCTATTGAAATCATTACCAATGGGTATGATGTAGAAAAAATAACCAAACAGCCCTTGGATGACAAATTCACTTTGGCACATATTGGTTCGTTTTTATCCGAAAGAAATCCTAGAATACTATGGAAGGCTTTAAAAGAGCTGACCATGGAAAACGCGTCTTTTAAAAATGATTTTCAATTAAAATTAATAGGAGCCGTGAGTCAGGAAGTTTTAGATACCATTTCGGAATTTAAACTTACGCATTATGTTCAGAATTTGGGTTATGTATCTCATCAGGAAGCGGTGGCACATCAACGTAAATCTCAAGTTTTATTACTGATTGAGATTAATTCCGAAGACACCAAAAGCATCATCCCGGGAAAACTATTTGAATACATGGTTTCCGAAAGACCCATTGTAGCCATTGGTCCGGAAGGCTCTGATTTTGCCGAAATTATTACCTCAACCAACACCGGAGCTTTCTTTACTTATGACGAAAAAGAAAAACTAAAAGCACTACTTTTGGAATATTATCAGGAATACAAAAACCAAAATCTGAAAGTGCATGCCGTAGGTTTACAGCAGTATTCTCGAAAAAGTTTGACGGAGCAATTGGTTAAAATACTTAATCGCAATTCTTAAATCCTAAAGCAAAACATGGGCATTGTTCAAAACCAATCCATTAAAAACACCATCATCACTTTTCTGGGTTTCGGAATTGGTGCCGTTAATGCCTTGTTTTTTTATACTTATTTTCTTGAAAAAGAGTATTATGGCATCGTGAACACTGTTCTTTCCGGAGCCAATATTCTGATGCCTATAATGGCCTTTGGTGCACAAAACACATTGATTAGATTCTTTTCTTCTTATGCTAATCAAAAAGAACGGGATGAATTTCTAACGTTTATGCTCATTTTGCCATTGGCTATAATCATTCCGCTAGGGTTAGTATTTTATGGGTTCTACGATGAAATTTCACACACTTGGATCCAAAAAAATCCAACTCTAAAACCGTTCTTTTGGCTTATTCCTCTGATTGGGATGTTTTCAGCCTATACTGAAGTTTTTTATGCCTGGGCAAAAGTGCACATGAAGTCGGTTGCTGCAACATTCATTTACGAAATCCTCGTCCGTCTTATCATAATGGGACTTCTTGTAGGCGTTCATTTTAATTGGCTGTCAAAAGAAACTTTTGTCTATAGTGTAGCCCTGACTTATTTTGGGCAATTGGTTGCGATGAAGCTTTATGCTATTTCAGTAAAAAGGCCGGTACTCCGATTCGCTATTCCCGAAAACCTGAAAGATATTATTTACTACTCCTGCTTCATAATCGTATCGGGCGGTGTTGCCGTAATGCTGATTGATTTTGATAAAGTAATGATTGCAAAATACTTGGCAGTCAGCCAAAATGCCCTCTATTCCGTTGCCATATTTATAGCTACAGTGATTGCCGTACCAAGTCGTGCCATGACTCAAATTGTGGCTCCTATCACAGCCCGATTGATGGTCGAAAAAAAACACGATGAACTCAATGATTTATATAAAAGAAGCGCTATCAATCTTCAGGTAATTGGCGGTTTTATCATGATACTTATTTTTGTCAACATCAAAGAAATGTATCATTTGATTCCGAAAGATTACAGTGGTGGCATTGCTATTGTTTTTATGATTGGCTTATCCAAATTCTATGATGTGCTTTTGGGAAATAATAATTCTATTATTGTCAATACCAAATATTATCGAACCGTACTTTTATTTGGCATAGCCACTGTCGTTTTGATGATTGTTTTGAATATGATTTTCATTCCGCTGTATGGTATTGAAGGTTCGGCTTTGGCGACTTTGATTACCATAGTAATGTACAACACTACCAAACTCTTTTTTGTAATTAAGAAAATGAATTTGTATCCGTTTACCTCAAAAACCATCACATCATTGGGGATTTTAGCTCTTTGCTTTGTACTGTTCTATTTTTGGGATTTTCCATTTCACACGATTATCAACATTGGGCTCAAATCGGTATTACTTTCATTGCTTTATCTCGTGTTGATTTATAAAGCGCACCTTTCGGAAGAAATTAATGTAGTGGTTGAAAAGTGGTCAAAAATCATTGGTATCTTAAAATAAAAAACCATCTCGAGGAGATGGCTTTTCAAAAGTGTTTGATTTTTGTTTTTGACGTATTATCTTTAACTTAAGTAAGTATAGTATCTAAATCGTTTCCGATTACAAGTCAAAAGTATTTTTAAATTTCAATGCTACAGCATTAAATCGATGAAACACGGTAATACTCGTTAAAAGAGCAATTTACACTCTATTTGACGCCTCACTACAAAGACAATTAGCTTTTATACAGCTTGCTGATTGTCTAAATAACTACTTAACACTTCTTCAACAGCAGCTTTATAATCGTTGACATGCGGTTTTTTCATTAGATAGTTAACCCCTAAATCCAAAAAGTTGCGCACCATTTTTCGTGGATAAGCCCCTGACACCATAACAATGGGAATGTTTTTTAAATTATCAGATCGTTTTATCACATTAAGAATTTCTTCCCCATTGAGTATCGGCATATGAACATCCAAAAAAATAACATCGGGCTTTTCATCTATGTTTTCTAAAATGAATAGCATTTTACTGCCATCCAAAAAAACTTTGACCGTATGCCCCAGGCTTTCAGCAACCTCTTTAAAGAAGTCTAAATCGTCTATATCATCGTCAAGATAATAAATCGTTTGTGATACTTTCATAACTATGTAGATTTGAGAAGATAAAACTAATGCGATTTTGCTACAATGATGTTATAAAATAAATGCACGTTGTTACATAATTTCAACTTGTTGATGGCTTGAAACTACTTGATAACTAATTTGTAAAACTTTTGCCTTTCGCAAAAAATAGAATTACTTTTGACACCGAATAATTTTAACTACATGTAATGGCTAACATTCAACAATTACAAGATTTCACAACACAAGTAAGAAGAGACATTCTTCGTATGGTACATGCTGTAAACTCGGGACATCCGGGTGGTTCTTTAGGCTGCACCGAATTTTTCACCGTGTTATACCAACACTTAATGCAAAGAAACCCGGGTTTCGACATGAACGGTAAGGGAGAAGATTTATTCTTCTTGTCTAACGGTCACATTTCGCCGGTTTTTTACAGCGTTTTGGCCCGAAGCGGTTATTTCCCGGTAGCAGAATTGGCTACGTTCAGAAAACTCAATACTCGTTTGCAAGGGCATCCAACTACTCACGAAGGTTTACCGGGAGTTCGAATTGCTTCAGGTTCTTTGGGACAAGGAATGTCAGTAGCTATTGGAGCAGCTCAGGCTAAAAAGTTAAACGGTGATAACCATTTGATTTATTCACTTCATGGTGATGGTGAATTACAGGAAGGACAAAACTGGGAAGCCATCATGTATGCTTCTGCAAAAAAAGTAGACAACCTAATTGCTACGATTGACTATAACGGTCAGCAAATTGACGGTTCTACTAATGAAGTGTTGAATATGGGTAATTTAAAAGCCAAGTTCGAAGCGTTTGATTGGGAAGTATTAGAAATCAAAGAAGGCAACAACATCGAAGCTATTATTGCCGGTATGGAAGAAGCCAAAAGCAGAACCGGTAAAGGAAAACCGGTTTGTGTTTTGTTACACACCGTAATGGGGAATGGCGTTGATTTTATGATGCACACTCACGCATGGCACGGCAAAGCACCCAATGATGAACAATTAGCTAATGGATTGGCTCAAAATCCGGCAACCTTAGGAGATTATTAGAATTATGAAAAAATACGAAAATACAGGAAGTAAAGATACCCGTTCAGGATTTGGTGCAGGAATGACTGAGTTGGGACAAAAAAATGAAAATGTAGTAGCCCTTTGTGCTGATTTAATCGGTTCGTTAAAGTTTGACGATTTCAAGAAAAATCATCCGGAGCGTTTTTTCCAAATCGGAATTGCTGAAGCTAACATGATTGGAATTGCAGCCGGTTTAACCATTGGTGGCAAAATTCCTTTCACCGGAACGTTTGCCAATTTTTCTACTGGAAGAGTTTATGACCAAATCCGTCAATCAGTAGCTTATTCAGATAAAAACGTGAAAATTTGTGCTTCACACGCCGGATTAACACTTGGTGAAGACGGTGCTACACATCAAATTCTAGAAGACATTGGATTGATGAAAATGTTACCGGGAATGACTGTGATTAATACTTGTGATTACAATCAAACCAAAGCGGCGACGATTGCTTTAGCTGAGCACCACGGTCCGGCTTACTTGCGTTTTGGTCGTCCGGTTGTGCCTAACTTCACCCCTGCTGATGAACCTTTCGTAATAGGAAAAGCCATTATGCTAAACGAAGGTTCTGATGTAACTATTATTGCTACCGGGCATTTAGTTTGGGAAGCATTAATTGCCGCTGAAGCTTTAGAAGCTAAAGGTATTTCGGCAGAAGTCATCAACATTCACACCATTAAGCCATTAGATGAAGAAGCAATTTTAAAATCGGTTGCCAAAACCGGTTGTGTTGTTACGGCTGAAGAACATAATTTTCTTGGGGGCTTAGGCGAAAGTGTTTCGCGTGTTTTAGCACTTCACAATCCAAAACCACAAGAATTTGTAGCAGTAAACGACAGCTTCGGAGAAAGTGGGACACCGGAACAATTGATGGAGAAATACAAGCTAAACAATCAAGCAATCGTAGCGGCTGTTGAAAAAGTAATCAAAAGAAAATAAAATAACCTAAACAACATAAAAAAAGCCGCTCAATGAGCGGCTTTTTTATTAGTGACAACTAGGGTCTAAATGGCGTTTCTTACCGTTTCCACTGCTTCCGCATGTCGGAATATCAGCAAACGGATAAGCTAATCCGGTAGCGGGATTTTTGATTTCAATTTTGGTCAATATCTCATCTCCATCATCATCAACATCCAAAAAATCCGGAATTTCATCATTTCTGGTATATTTTCCGTTTGGCATCATTACTTTATCTTGATCCGTGTTATCTGGATTACTAACACCTGTTTCTAAAGTGGCCATATATCCATCATTATTCAAATCTTCTAAATAGGATGGTATGCCATCTGAATCCTGATCATTCCTTTTAATTTCAAGCAATTTAAAGGTAAAAATTAAAGGGGAATAAGCTGGGAATGTTGAACTGCCGCCAGTTCCTGAATAATAAGCCAGTCCTGACGGAAGGAACATTATCCCAGCACCAAAATTAGAAAAGGAAACCGTGCCATCAGAATTACTGATATAACTACCGGCTCTGAAATTTGGAAAAATCTCTGTCCATCCTCTTATTACGCCTCCGTATAAATTAAAATACGTTTCCGGATTGTTTGACTCTTCAAACTGTTTTGATATGATTCCTTCTGTTCCGTTATAAATATACTCACCACGGTAAGCCGCCAAAACATTATCTACATTACACGGTGCTTTTTCCAATTCTTCGGCAGGTGATGTGGACCTGTCAATTTTTCCTCTTAAAGCTATGTAATATATTGTGTAGGTAACATTTGTATCATTTTGCTTTATGGTAACTACATGCGTATCTATAGGATATTCGGTTTGATCCCAAATCGATACTTGTGGCCCATTTTCTGGAATTTTCGTAAAAACCACATCCAGATCGTCATTTCCACTCGGGTTATGCACTACGGTCATATAGTGCGATTTCATGAACGCTACTATATTTTCATTATCTTTTGCATACTGTTGAGCATAATCACGAAGAGGCTCAGTACTACTATCACTTTTCGAACAGGAAGCCGCAAAAAGGCAAAGAAAAAAAAGCAATACCGACTTGAAAAAATTATTCATTTTTATTTGATTTTTAGGCTCGCAAGATACAATATTGATTTATTTTTGTAAACAATTTAACGTTGATTTTGGAAAAAAAATGAGAGTGGATAAATATTTATGGTGTGTTCGTTATTACAAAACCAGAAACATGGTTACCGAAGCCTGCCGTAAAAATCAAATTACCGTCAATGGTCAGGTAGCCAAAGCGTCTCGGGAAGTTTTTCCTTTAGACAAAGTCACCTTTAGAAAAGACCAAATTACATATGAAATAACTGTTTTAGACATTCCTGCCAATCGTGTTGGCGCTAAATTGGTGGATATTTACCGAAAAGATGATACCCCTTCCGAAACTTTTGCCCATTTAGAGCTACTAAAACTATCCAAAGAACATTACAGAAAAACAGGCACAGGAAGACCAACCAAAAAAGACAGAAGAGATATAGATGGCTTTGGAGTAGATTTTATTAAAGACGAAGAATAAACCAACAACATACTAAACATGCAACTAAACATCATTTTAAATCACCAACAGATTGAGCATAAAATAAAAAGGATAGCCTATCAGATTTATGAAACGTTTGCTGATGAAGAGGAAATCATTTTGGCCGGAATAGCTAATAATGGCTATGTTTTGGCAGAAAAAATAAATACAGCACTAAAAGAAATTTCTACTCTAAAAGTGTCGCTATGCGAAGTAAAAATAGATAAACAAAATCCGTTCAACCCAATTACAACTTCAATCGCTAAAGAAGCATACAGCAATAAAGGAATTGTTTTGGTTGATGATGTTTTAAACTCAGGAACTACATTAGTGTATGGAGTCAAACACTTTTTGGATGTGCCCGTTAAGAAATTTAAAACAGCTGTTTTAGTAGATCGAAATCACAAAAAATTTCCGGTAAAAGCTGATTTTAAAGGCATTTCACTTTCAACATCTTCCAAAGAACATGTACACGTAGTGTTTGAAACGGATAACAATTATGCTTATTTAGTGTAACAGGTCGAAAATTTCATCAACAACCGTAGCCAGATTTTTATCGTCAATATCAACTTTGTGAGCGGCCTGAATATAGAAATAACTGCGGTCAAATAGATTTTTGGCTATAAACTCTTTCAGCTCGGCTTCGGTTTGGTTAGCTATTAAAGGTCTTTCGCTTTTAGCCTCTTTCAATCTGTCAAAAATAGTACCTATCGAAGCTTTTAAGTAAATTGATTCTATGCCTTCACCGTTTAAAAGTAAATGATTATTAGCATAACATGGTGTTCCGCCTCCGGTACTGATGATTATTTTTTTATCGTTTTGGACTAATTGTTTAAAAAGTTCATGTTCCATCTTTCTGAAATAGATTTCACCGTGCTTTTCAAAAATTTCCCGAATGGATAATTTTACCTTCTCTTCGATTATTTTATCCAAATCAACCCAACCCCAATTTAATTTTTCAGCCAATAATTGGGCAATAGTGGTCTTACCGACCCCCATATAACCTATCAAAATTATTTTCTGCATCGCAATAAAACCTTATAAATTAAGCCGTTAACAACCATTGTTAAAAAAAGGTAAATTTATAATAAAATTGCTTTGAAATATAAATAATAAGGCCTTATATTTGCACCCGCATTCAAGAAAAGAAAAAGACTCGATAGCTCAGTTGGTAGAGCACAACACTTTTAATGTTGGGGTCCTGGGTTCGAGCCCCAGTCGGGTCACAATTTTTCTTTTATTTTGATGCTAAAGACTCGATAGCTCAGTTGGTAGAGCACAACACTTTTAATGTTGGGGTCCTGGGTTCGAGCCCCAGTCGGGTCACAAAGTAAAGACGTTGCATTGCAACGTCTTTACTTTTTTAGGCCACGTGGAGAAATTGGTAGACTTGCCATCTTGAGGGGGTGGTGTTCGAAAGGACGTGTGGGTTCGAATCCCATCGTGGTCACGGCTATAATCCCGAAACACTTGATATACAAGGTTTCGGGATTTTTTTATACCTTAGTGTGACTTTTTTGTGACATAAATTTATTCTTATGCCAATATATACAAATGGCTCAACATTTCCAATACATAAATTCAACTTATTAAATAACAATAGGTTATTTAGTATTGAAGATATAAATAATTTAATTTATTATCCAAATCATTTTGACTCCTATGGAGATTTTGTAGACGTAATAAACAATATCGAAATTAGAAATCAACATTTATTGGAAACGATACTGCCCTATTCCTTCAGAAGAGTATTTGAAAACGATAAAAAAGTAATTTCCAGAAAAGACATTACTTCTCAATCAATAATGGATATAAATCAATTTGTAGTAATCACAAATTTAAAGTTAAATCTAAATGACATAGAAAATGAATTGGAATATCTTTCTGATATTGGAATATCTATCAATCGCAAAAGATTTTTAAACGATATCATAACATTCACTTATAAATATTTATTCATAAAGTTATCGAAAGTAATCTATTGTCATTCAATTGGTAAATTCAATGAAGTTATGGATTTTAAAAGCCATTATGATCAGTATTGTAAATATCAATCCGATCTAGAAACTTCAAATTACACAAAGATTAATTATTATTCAAAAGTCAATTATGTGAATGCCTATTATGAATCGTTTCAGACTAATGATATCAATCTAATTCAAGATATTCTTTCTGAAATTTTACAATACGATGACGAAAAGAAAATAGTTAAAATACTAAATGACATTATTGAAAATAATATCCCTTTAGATCCTTCATTAAGCTCAAAGAAAAAAAATAAGTTCCTATTACCCTTTTTTAAATTAATTACTTGTAATTTTTTTTACCGGGAATTATTGGGTTATGAATTATCTGATTCAGAATTAATCAATCGCTTCAAAAAATTTCGATTGAAAATGGTGAATATATAAATGAAAAAATATTTAATTAAAGCGTCCTATTTAAAACTATAAGTTTGAAAATAGGACGCTTTATATTTCTGTTTATTCATAACCTTGTACCGTTGTATTAAAATAAATACCAATGGAAAATACTAGTAATTCTGAAAAATTCTTTAATCGCTTTGAAGCTGCAGGATATCTAAAAGTATCAACAAAGACCATTGACAGATTAATCCGGGACAATCGAATAAAAGCTTTTAAACTCGGAAAGCGTGTCCTTATATACTCCGATTCATTAACTGAGGAAAACATCAATGCGGTTAAGCCAAATTTTCAAAATACCCTATAAATTTTATTGAAATTAAGTTTAAAATGAACGATAATAAAAAACCCATAAAGTGTTTATATTCAGGCGAAGAGTTTATTCCTAAAAAAATCTCTCAACGCTTTGCTAGTCCTCAAAACAGAATCAAATACAATAATGATAAGGCCAGTAAATTGAAACTTGAAAGAGCATTTATAGACCGACCACTCCATAAAAATAGAAATATACTTAAGGAACTTCTTGGAAATAAAACAGAAACTATTGTTCACGAGGAGTTTTTAAAAGGCAGAGGATATAATTTCAATTTAACGACCCACTTTGAGAAATGGGAAGGTAAACCCAGCCCATGTGTATATGAGTTTATAATCATAAAATTACCGAATCAACAAATAAAAATTTTGAAAAATGATAGATATTAGAAATATTGAAATTGTGACACCGGATATTCAACGACAGTCCTTGATTGAAAGCAACAACAGATTAAAAACAGTTACTATTTTGTTATTCACAGCCTTAGTTCTATCAGCTGCTGTTTGCACCTACAATTACTTACACCAAGTGCAAAAAGATGAAAAATAAGATTTTCATTTTGATTATCTATCCAAATTAATACGGATTAATGTGTATCAATATGGATGGAATTTATTTTTATTTAGTTTATATGCGCTTTACATTTAATTGCAATGCAGTTTTATTTTTAATGAATCTATTGATAGTATCGTTTTTACATTGAAAATGTAATATATTTGAATTGAAATTTAAAAAAAACAATATAGAATAAAGAATATATAACATTGTAAATATCAATAGCGTAAGCTAATAGTCTTTCTCCGCGAAACCGGCAAACTTCAGAAGAAATATAGATTATTAAGCAGTCGCTCTCGCAAGGCGTGGGCTTCTCTTATCTATATTTCGGGTGCTTGCCGGTACCAGCGGAGTTGGGTAATGAGTTTGTCCCACGCTGTTGGTTTTATCTAATCTCTAAAACTCTTGGGACAGGGTAAACCAACCGACAATATGAAAACTATTAAATTAGCATTATTTATTTTAGCTTTTATTCAAAATACAGTAGCTCAATCAAAAAGAGATTTACTGGATGAGATTGAACGATATCAAAAGTCATTAGTTGAAAATAAACCCTACAACGCCGAAAGACCGCAGGTCTATGAAGCCATGAACGTTTCGGGCGCACAAGAATACCAAAAAGTTTTACGTGAAAGTGAAAGCAGAGGATTTTGCGAATGGTATTCTGAAAGCGATACTTATAAAGAAACTTTGACATATGAAATCGTTAATGATAAACGACCATTTCGTGTAAACTTTACAATAAAAAAAGAGCATCGGGTGAAGAATCTAGATGGAACCTACTCACCTTGGCAAACAAGCTATGACATGTCAAAAAAATATACCTTTAAATTGCAATATGAAATTTATGTTGCCTTATTTGGACAAATAAAACTTCCTGATGATTTACAGGCAAAAATTGACAAATTCAATGAGTTGCAGACCAAAGACAGAAAAAGAATTCTTCAAGGAAGAGATTATTAAACCTTTTAACAATTCTATATATGGAAACTTTCACAGCGTATACACCTGAAGGTGTCAATCAATTTACTTTTGATTCATTGATAAAAGATAATACTTATCAATTTTTACATTTTGTTCCAATTAAAGGAAGCCCTAAAAAAGTTAGAATGGTTGTTTCATTATTTAATAAAGACAATGTTCTAATTGAAGAGCGAGATTTCCAATTAGAGATTGATAACTCGGGAAGAAAATACAATGAACATTTTATTGGGTTGTTGCAAAATGGGATGACACAAAAAATGATATTTACTGGATTAGATTTTGAAGATAATCACCTTTTAGATAGCATTTGTATTGGTGTTGTAATTGAAGAAGTCAGTTAATAAATTATGGGCATATTTTTAGTAGAAATTTATGTATCATCTCAAACACAATATTAAAGTGCATAACAAATCTAAATTTTGAGCAACGTTAAGAAAGAATACTTATGTAGTTATTTCAAATAAATGAAAGAAAATGTATATTAAATTGATTTTTTTACTAAACTTGAAATAGAATGATCAACTAATATAATTATGGGGATTTTTAACGATTATGTCAGTGCTATTGATGAATGTGCAATTCCTGAAATGCCTGTTAACCATATAGCTAATATAAAAAACATAGAAGGATTCCTTGCTAAAAATGGAATTTCCAATGATTACCTAATTGAAAAATGTGAAGTTTTTGGTGAACATTACTTATATATTTTCTATGGTAGGGCTGCCTTTAAGCTGAATAAACATGATGCATTTCCAATGTGTTTCGTTTTTAAAAAACCTACTATACAACCAGTCAAGTCATTCCCATTTGATTCTGGTGCTTTTCACCATGACCGTATGGAAAAGTATTTTTTTAATACTAAATTAACGCTGGACGATTTTGATTTTAGTGGGAATAATGATTACATTTATAGGGTCATTAATCATTTTTTTGAGAACAATGCGGCTTACTATGATGAAAAGAACAAATCTGCTGTGCCTGATGATGGTATTCCGGCAATCAAGGGCTATTTAGAGATGATTGCAGATGACCGTAATGACAAGTTAGATGGCCGAAAAAGTGCAATTGAGTTAATTTATGATTTTCCCTTTCATTTTAGTAATGGATTGGAATTAGTGATTCTGCCCGAGTTTGATTTAAAATTTTCTACTGGTAATATTACCTTCAATCAATTAAAAACCATTTTACAAACACGCTATGGGTGTGACGTAAAAAGTTACTCTAACAGAATGACAGACCCTGTAGAATCAAGTTATAAAGAAATTAAAAAAATTGTTAAAAGTCATATTAAAAATAACGGCGGATTATGACAAAGATGAAGTTTTACGGTTATTTAGATAATGAAGTCATTGCGAGTGGTTTTTTAATTCCGGTTTATATTGAAGCCGAGAAATTCTTCTTCCATGAGCTATCAAAAGATAACAAGCAAATAATGGGCTTCCGTGAGTTTGACTCAAAATCTTATAATCGGGATTCAATTGTTAAATTAAACAAGCCATTACCCGCAAATATTGACGACGAAAGCTATATTGTGGTTAAATTCAATGATACAGTTCAATACGGTACTTTTTCAGAAATATTGGATTTAGTTTCTAGGAAGATTTTTGATGGCGAGATTAAAAGCAAAATTCTTAGTGATAATGCAGAGAAGATTTTTGGAAAAATATTTTTTAAACGAGAGCTACTTGAGGAAGCACTTAAGTTTTTTTCAGCATTAAATATTAGAAAAAGAGCATTAAACGATTACCTATCAAAATACAGCGGCTCGCAGCTATTTAGAGTAGCCTCTGGAAACGATTCGAGGTTCGAAAATTATTTTGAAAAGCATGTTATCCAAGCTAACAAAAGGGTATTGAGGGTACCTGCTAGTGTAGAAGTACTAATGGAAAACGATCATGATGTAATTTTTGCTAATCACGATCTTGGAATACGCTATAATCCGGATTTAGCAGGTATCGGTATCAAAGCAATGACTTGGAATCGTAATCACGAAGGAATTCATCAAAATATTTGGAGAATCAAAAAGGAAGGTGAAAGGGCATATACTAATCTTTGTATTTATGGCACAGAAAATATAGGCATAGAAGTAGCGCGGTTGTCCAACAAAATCTATGAAACGTTTGCTGAAGCAAAATAAGCATTAAATAAATTACAAAGACTGATCTTGGCAGTCTTTTTTTATTAGGTGTTATTTGCCCCATTTAGTGTATTCTCGTGTTTTTGATTATATTTGTTTCTATCTACTTTCCTTACTAATTTTGCATCAAAAAGTTTGTAAAATTTAGTCGACTAATTAAATTTATTCTTACTTTTGACCTGCCCCACCCCTACAAATACCACAAAAGTTTATTTGCAATTATCTATCAAAATATTCATTTGATTATTTTGATTGGCTTCATTATTTAACTCATGAAAAATTATGAAAATCAAAAAACTTTACATCAATAATTTTAGAATTCTAGAAAACTTCGTTATCGATTTAGAAGACGAAATATCTCTGATTATCGGGAAAAATAATTCCGGGAAAACTTCTATTCTTACAATTTTAGATAAATTTTTAAATCAGCCTGAAAGTAGTAGATTTAGTATCGAAGATTTTAATTTAAATTTTGTGACATCGATAACTAATTTAATTGAAGATTCATTAGAATTAAAAGAAGAAGATTTTGTTAAAAATTTTTATGGAATTAAGTTAAGGATCCTTTTTGAGTATTTTGACCATGATAATTTTAGCAAAGTTCAGAAATTGATGTTAGACCTAGATCCTGAAAATAATTTTATAGTTTTGGGGTTTGACTACTATTTAAATTATGAAAACTACCTAAAAATAAGAGACGATTATAAAGCTTTTAAAAATAGGGAGACAGGGAAAAAAAATCAAGCAGCATCTTCAAGTCCTCCCAAAAAATATATTGAAAAGACATTTAAAAATTTTATTAAATTAAATTTTCAAGATTATTTTACGAACAAAAAAAATCTATTTTCTACGATAAAAGTACTAATGAAATAATTGAAGATAATTTTATTTCAATAGAGGATATAAAACTTTCCGATATTATAAATTTCAAACACATTTCGGCACGAAGAGATGTAACGAATAAAGAAACTGACAAAACACTTTCACTGCAAACGTCGAAAATTTACGAAAAGAAAGAAACAGAAGAAAGTGAAAGAGAAAAAATTGAGGAGTTTCAAGACACTATTATAAATACAGACGATGAATTGTCAAAAATTTATGAATCCTTCTTTGAAGATATTATTTCTAAAATTAAAACACTCGGAGGTATAAAAGAAAATGATTCTGTTTTATCCGTATTATCTACTTTACAATCTAAAGAACTTTTAAAAGGAAACACGACAGTATTTTATAAACATGATATTCATGATTTGCCGGAACAATTTAACGGTCTAGGTTATTTGAATTTAATAAGTATGATTTTTGAAATTGAAATAAAAAAATATGAATTTCAAAAATCTTTATTAGAAGTCCCATCTGAAATAAATCTTCTGTTTATTGAGGAGCCTGAGGCACATACGCATCCACAAATGCAGTACGTTTTTATAAAAAACATAAAAACTATCGTTGGTAACGCAATCGAAAAGCAAATAAAAAACACGGCAGGAACAAATAACGTGTTATCAAAAAGTTTACAATGTTTAATTAGTACACACTCTTCTCATATCGTAGCAGATAGTAATTTCGATGAAATTAAATATTTAAGAAAGATTGGATCAAAAATTGAATCCAGAAATCTTAAAGAACTCAAGTTTCTTTACAATAAAAAAATAGGCACTATGATTTTTTAAAACAATATTTAACTATCAGTAGAGCTGAAATATTTTTTGCGGACAAAGCTATATTAATTGAAGGAGATACTGAACGGATATTACTACCTACAATGATGAAGAAATTAGACATTCAAAATTCTGCATCAGATTTAATAGACAAAAAGATTCCTCTCTTATCACAAAACATATCAATAATAGAGGTTGGTGCTTTCTCTCAAATTTTTGAATTATTTATTGATTTCATTGGAATAAAATCGCTAATCATCACTGATTTAGACGCGGTGCAAATGAAAACTGTACAAAATAAAAATGGTAAGGACAGATTAGTTGCCGAAGCTTGTAGGGTTTCAATCGGGACCGATTTTTCAAATACTTCATTAAAATACTTCTTAAAAGGAAAGACGTTAGAAGATTTGAAAACATTACCCTTAGAAGAAAAATGTTTAATAAAAGATAGTTCAGGATGGGTTCCAAATATAAATGGCATATTATGTATAGTATACCAAACAGAATGTAATAGCTACTTTCCAAGGAGTTTCGAAGATTCCTTCTTTGCTATCACAAAAAATCTAGATTTAGTAAAGAAAAAACTAGCCAGATTTAGAGGAATTAAAAATCCAAGATATTTTGGCGATTCAAGTAAAGATGTATATGATTTAGCTAATGAGTGTATAGATAAAAAAACACACTTTGCGCTTGACATCATATATAATAGTAATGATGATTATTCAAACTGGGATATTCCCCAATATATAGAAGAAGGTATATTATGGCTGAAGGAAAATTAATTAGAACTGAAATAGATGATATTATCGAACAGATTGATAGTAAAAATAATTTCCTTTTAAGTGGTGGAGCTGGTAGTGGCAAAACTTATACACTGGTGCAAACCATTAGATTGATCATTGGTAAATATCCTACCGAACGGGTTGCCTGTATCACCTTCACTAATGCAGCAGTCAAAGAAATTGAGGAAAGAATTGACGATGACAACCTTGATGTTTCAACTATTCACGATTTTTTATGGGATTGTATTAAAAATTATCAATACGAACTAAAAAAAGCCCTAGTTGATTTAGCCAATAATGTTGATGTGAAGAAAATTAACATACTGAACCCCACAATCGAAATGTTTAATGAAAATGGGATCCAGTATAAGGAAAACGTAAGTTTGATAAATGGTATTATTTCACATGATGAGCTTTTGATAATAGCCGAACACCTTTTTGAAAATTATATTAAACTTAATGATATAATCAAGGATAAATTTAAATTCATACTTGTTGACGAATATCAAGATACGAATGAATTAGTAATTAAGATTTTTTTAAAACATTTCAAAAAAAGTAAAAAGGTAAATATAGTTGGTTTTTTTGGCGACGCTATGCAATCCATTTATGATAATTCGATCGGTAGTTTGGATAGCTATAAAGGTAATTCAGGTGATTTGGTTAGAGAAATAAAAAAAGAACAGAATCGTCGTAATCCATTAAAAGTAATAGACTTAGCTAATAAACTGAGAAATGATGGATTGGTACAAAAGGAATCTCAAGATTTAGATGCTCCAAATATGGATACTACTGGTAAGGTAAAACCCGGTGATATAAAATTTATATATTCATCAGAATATAATTTGGAAAAAGTACGTCAATATCTCGATTGGGATTTTAATGATGCTGAAAATACAAAGGAGTTAAATTTAACCCATAATTTAATAGCTAAACAAGCTCAATTTTCGGCATTGATGAGTATCTATAATGATGACCAGATTTTAGAATATAAAAATTTAATCAATTCTTTTTTAAAGGAACATCCCGAAATAATAGTTCTTGAAAGCGATACTTTCAGTGACGTTATAAAAAAAACAGGAATAAATCCTTCTAACGGCAATATGTTGAATTTTATAACTTCAAATCAAGATTTATTTAATGAAGCCATAACTTATCCCTTCGAAGTTTTTAAGAAGATTTACTTGGATAGCGAGATACTGACCGATGATAAAAAACAAAAAGAAGGAGAAGAGAGCAAAAAGGGTTCAAAACGCGACAATCTCTTAAAGCATTTATTTAAAATTCAAAATTGTATACGTTTATACAAAGACGGATTTTACAATGATTTTTTAAAAACAACGAATTATAAAATTAACTCTATTAATGATAAAACTGTTTTGAAAAAGCAAATTGAAGATTTATCAAATATTGGTTCTAAGAGTATTGGAGAAATGATTGATTTGGCAGACACTTACAAAATTATTATAAAAGACCAACGATTAGATGAGTATATTGCTAAAAAACAATATGTTTATAACAGGGTTTGTAAAGTTGGTTATACTGAATTTTTAAATCTTTTCAATTATTTAGAGGGCTATACCCCGTTCTCGACACAACATAAAACTAAAGGAAACGAATTTGATAATGTTTTAGTTATTCTAGATCGAGGAAATTGGAATAAATATAACTTCGAATATGTTTTTGATAATGGGAGTATTTATCAATCATTAATTGATGGCAAATCAAAGACAAAATCTAAACTAGAAAGTTATCCAAAAATTAAAGAAAGGACACAAAAAATATTTTATGTATGCTGTACTAGAGCAAAAGAGAACTTAGCAGTTTTTTTTCATCTACCCTCCCCTGCAATCTTATCTACTGCTGAAAGCTGGTTTACAAAAGACAATTTAATTAATCTTGATTCAATTACTTAGACATCATCTTTATGACTACCAAAATCGCAAATCAAATAGCAGAACTTCTGAACAATCGAAATCAATTGACAGTACAATATACCGAAGAAAAAGCTTTAGCCAATAAAGACAATTATGTTTATATATTAGATTTCGAAAAAGTTATTGCTTGTGCAGAAAGCAAAAAAGTACAATGGTATCAATGGGAAGTTTCTCATGTTTCAGTAGCAAAAGATTTTGAAGGGAAAGGATTTGGAAATAAAATTCTTTTAGATGCAGAACGTAAGGCACGTGCTGGGAACGCAAGAATTTTACAATGCACTAATAAATTTTATAATTCCTATTGATTCAAATATAGTTAAACATTGTAATTTTATTCATCACTAACATTGGAACATTACCAACATTACCTTATTTCTTTTTTACCCGAAACCATTTTGATTCTTTATTATAATATACTTTAATAGAATCTTTGTTTAAGGCGGTTACTTTTAAGCCATCTTTATCCTGATTCAAATGCAGTTTCAAAAACTTGCCGTCTGAGCTTAAAAGGATTGTTTCTTGTGCCTTATTATCTACAGATTTAATATATCCAAAATAACGAACATTCGGAAATAAAGTTTTAGAGGTCGCCTTTGACAGCTCTTTTTTTAGTTCTTTCTTAGAAGATACATTATTTGAATTTATGCGTGTTCTTTTAGCTACTCCTTTAGAGCTGCACAGAAATGGATCTCTTATAATCTTGTTCAATTCAAAAGTATCCTTTTTAAGTATTTTATTTTTAGCATCATAATTACTATTGGTAATAGTAGCAAAAGACAATGGCTCCTTTTTAACAAAATATTGATTTACATATCTATAAATTACAGTTCCCCACAAGGATAACATCAATACTAATAAAACAACATTTAATTTCTTTTTCATCAACTAAAAAATGAGTTTTAATTTACTGTAAATTTAAAAGGCACATTATACAATCCTGTATTTCCGGCTAAATCCTTTGCTTTTACTCTCCAATAATAATCTCCGGCTGTTGAAAATGACTGTTGGAAACTCGTTGTTGCAGTATTCGATGACTGAAGAATTGAAGTAAAGTTTACATCGCTGGAAAATTCTATCGTATAGGATATGGCTGATTGAATGGCTCCAACATCTGCAGGGATGGTCCAGGTAAAGTTTATCGGTTCATTTATAGTTTGTGATGAATTAGCTGCTGGTAAAGCGTTTGCAGGAGTATTTGGAATACTTCTGTCTAAATAAAAATTTCTCGAAGAGAACATCGTGGCACTAGTACTGTTTACTCCTTTTATCTTCCATTTATATTGGGCATCATTAGCCAATATAGTACTGTTTAAGGTAAGAGATGTGACAGTTAAGTTAGATTGCTGATTAACTATAGACGCTGCATTGGTAACATTAATCAACTCAAAACTATAACTATCAGCAGCAGTTAAACTTTGCCAAGATAAAATTACGGCTGTATTATTAGTATAAAAATTATCGGATGGATTAGATAATATAATTTGCTGATTAGTTAAATCGTTAGTCTCATAAACCGCAAAATTATAGTTAAAAGTATAAGTAGAAGAATATGCAAAGTTTTCACCTCTAACACGCCATTGATAATTCCCTTGGGTCAAAGGAAAACTAAAATGATTTTGACTGACTAATGAATCTAAAACCATATTAGAATTGGTTGAGTAAACTTGTATTCTGTATTTGTCAGCGCCATCGAGTTCATTCCATTGAAAATCTACTACATTACTGTAAATAGATTGGCTGTTTTGCGGATATATAATTTGTACAACATCGTTAGTGATATCTTTCTCTATAATATCTTCACAAGAACACAAAGAAATCAAAGTCAGTACGATGATTATGCTATTTATTGCTTTCATAATTTTGGAATATTAGTTTTAAATGTAACATTTCTTTTTTAGTGTTTTTTTTATCAGTATAAAAGGCAAGGCTTATTATTTTTGAATAGTCAAATTGTTTTTCAAATTTATAGGTCAAGTCCAATAACTGATTATAGCTTCCTGTTAAATCTATTTCATAAGTATAAACCTGATAATCATCGTATACAAAATTGTGAATGGGTTGTAAATTATTAATCGAAATTTCGGAGCCATTTTTCACTAAAAAATCAATGATTTCCTGTTGAATTTTTTCTTTTTCAACCCCTTCTTTACCAATCAGTTTATCTAACCCAGCCACTTGGTTGCTCAAAACTCTAATATTGGAAGTTTGATTATTCATTAGCGCTTTTTTATCTCTCAAAACATTATTTTCCGTATACAATAAAATCAAATTACTGAAAGATCTCTTGTAAGCAGTTATAGAAAGTATTATAAAAAATACAATCAGAAATTTAAATTTGAGTTTATAGCTGTATTCATTAAACATCCTTGATAGTGATTTTTAATTCAAAATAAGATATGTTTTGTTTGTCTCTTTTAATAGATATTATCTCCAATTTTTGCAACCATTTTTCATTTTTTAAAGAATCAATCCAATCATTAAAAGCAGTTTCATTAACAGTATTCCCTCTCAATAAAATGATTTTATAATCAAATTCAACCTTTTCGGTTTTTTTGATTTCTTTTTTAATGGGTACACTTCCAAATAAGAAAAATTGATGGCAGCCGGAATTGATTTTGACAATTCATAACAATAAAATGAGATAAACTTCTTCGAAGAAAAACCAGTTTCAGCAAGAATTTTAAGTTTTTTTTCCTTTTGAAGTTCTAAATCATTAATAACCATATATGACTTATTTGTAAAACTGTTTTCTAAATTTAAAGTTGCATTTTTATAAATGAAATATTGAGTTAAACCATAACTGGCAAGCAGTAAACAAAAAAAACCAACTAACATTACAACTCCCGATTTTTCAAAAACCTTTCTATAAATAACCTCCTCGTAATCTATCTGACCACTACTACTTTTTTGAATAGTATTTTGATTGATATAAAAATTAATGGCAGCCCCATATAATGGAAGATGGAAATTAGTAATCGAGGCCGTTCCAATAGCATAATTTTCAGTTTTGTTATCTTCAACAGTTTTTGAAATAGCATTTAAAGTGTTATTATTAAATTCAAGTACTGTTTCATTGGATAAGAGTTTACCTTTATCAAGTAAATCATTAACCAAAACTGCAGTTAAACCACCAATATAAAAATCAATAATCTGGATTTCATTTTTATGAAAAAGACCAATCAATTCGTCTAATACAGTAGCTCTGCAAAAACTCAAAAATTGACTGTCTTGAGTATTATAACTGGTATAATGTATTGATTTATAATCTAAATTTTTTAACCATTCAGTATCAGCCTCATTTTTTAAGTCAATCTTTTTATTCAATATTCCTTTGCCATCCAACAAAAGAATCGACGGATTTCCGGTATCCAGTTTAGCTTTTAAGCTTTCAATATCAGAAAAAACCAAATTTTCAACAATATCTAACTGCGACTTGTTTTTCTTTACTTTCAAAAGAAAATAAGAATCACCTTCACCAGTCCTAAAGACTCCGATTAGATTAAGGGCCTTAAAATTTACTATTTTATGAAATAAAAAATTCATTAATAAACAACTGTCGGTTTAATAAAAATATGAAGTTTCGAAGTACTTTTTGCCTTTTTTCTGCTACTGAAAAACCATTTAATTATAGGTATTCTTGATATCAAGGGAACACCTGAACCTGAATTCTCTCTTTCCAATTCATCTAATCCACCTAGCAATATCATTTCATTATTTTTAACTCTCACCAAAGATTCAAATTTTTGTGTGGCCTTACCCGGCGGTGCTGTAGCCCCTGCTCTGGCTAGGAAAGAACTTTTTTCAACAACTATATTAAGAGTAACATTTTCGTCAGTAGAAACAAATGGTTTTATAGATAGACTTAAATTAGCATCAGTAGATTTCCAAGATCCTGACTGCAAAATATTATTATTTATCCCACTATTAATTAACTGATTAGTTTGCTCAAAATAGTAACTAGTTTCCCCAATTGCTAATTTGGCCTCGTGACCACTAATCGTGGCTATTTTCGGAGTTGACTCAATTTTAATAATAGAATTATTCTCAAGTGCTTGTAGATTCAAATAGAAAGCTTCAGTTACTTTTCCCAATTTAATTAATCCGAGTCCATTAAATGCATCTATCAAATTGTTCACTGAACCACCATTTAGATTAACATCAGTTGTAGGGAATAGAACTCCGCTGGTTTGTTTAATATTGCTTTTATCAATACCAGCCTTAATACCGGTTTGAATATCATATGATTTATTATACTGTACGATAATAACTTCTATTTGAACTAAGGGAACTACTTTATCAATTTGTTTAATATAGACACGCAATTCATCAATCAAAGACTTGGCACCAGAAACAACTAAACCATTCAATTCAACAAATTCCTTAATTTCCAATTTTTCAGTAAAAACTCTTGGCAATGAAGTCAAAACAGATTCAATAGAACGATTTTCAAGCTGAATGATTTCTGTTGCCCTTAGCCCTTCTGTTACCTGTTCCCCTATTAAGTAATAGTCATTCTGCTTTTTGAATGCATATTTTTTGCCTTTAAAAATATTTGCCAATAAATCATCGAAAGTTAGATTATCAACTTGCAATGATGTCTTTTCATTTTCAGGCTTATTATAGAAAAAATAATTGATTTTTAATTTTTCTGCAGCCTCTTCAATTAAATCGGTGGCATCAGCAACATTGGCTTTAACATCTAAAAATCCATTCTTATTAACATCCACCTGAAAAAATCCGGGAGCATCAGCGGCTAATTTTTGAGGTTTATTTTTAACGGTATTGTTTTTTTCCGTGGCAGTTGAAACTGAGTTCTGACTACTCCTTTCTAAAAGATAAAACCCATTATCGTCTTTAGTAGCAGTAAGACTATTTGATTTAGCCATCATCTCGATAACCTGATCAAAGGGACGGTTTAGAATGTAGGAGGATACTTTTTGAGTTTTAATGTCAGGGGCCATAATGATATTTTTCCCCGACTTGTCAATTATAGCCTGAACTACATTAGGCAAAGAATCATTCTCAAGTTTAACGGAAAGAAAATCATTTAAATTGTTATAGGTGACATCAATTATTTTGAGCTCTTTTTTAGGAATGACTTTAATCTCCATTCTCTTTTTGAAGATGATAATATTATTAACAAAATCAACATCAAGATCATATTTCTGAACCAAAAAAGTAAAAACATCCTTTACGGTTACATCGAAAAAATTATTAACAACAGGTTGATTTAAATCTGTATCAACACTAACGTTCAACTGATGTTCTTGAGCTATCGAGTTGATAAAATCATATAATGTTAAACCGGAAACATCTGTTTTCATTACATCATTCAGTCCTTTTTTAATCTTCGAAAAATCTTCGAACTTCTTATTAATCTCCGTATAATCTTGTTGACCAAACGAAAGGTTAATAACAAAAAATCCAATAACAGTATATATAATTTTGTTTATCATTATCAAGCATTGATTAAAATTGAATAAATTTCCTCCAGTGCAGTTTCACCGCTTGAAAGTATATCAAAAGCCCTATCTGGTAGAGACTTATGATTAGCCTTATCACTGAATATAGTATTTACTTCATTATTTTTTATGTGGTTTGCTGTTTTAAAATCTACGTTTAATATCTCGTATATTGCTTTTCTACCACTATAACCGGTATGATAACATTTATTACATCCAATAGCTTTATACAATTTATCAATTTTGTAAGGTATTTGAAAACTACTGGGAAAGTCTTCTGCAGTAAAGTCAATGGGTAGTTTACAATGGGAACAAAGTTTTCTGATTAAGCGTTGTGCTACTGAAATATTTAACGTTTCAGCAATTAAATATGGTGGTATACCCATATCAATTAATCTGGCAACAGTTCCTACTGCCGAATTGGTATGTATGGTAGATAAAACCAAGTGACCGGTTAACGAAGCTCTTATTGCCATCATAGCGGTCTCAGAATCCCTGATTTCTCCAAGCATAATGATGTCTGGGTCTTGACGAAGAAAAGATCGTAAAGTTGAAGCAAATGTTAATCCAATGTCTTCTTTAAGCTGAACCTGATTTATTCCTTTAAGAGTATACTCTATTGGATCTTCAACAGTAACTATATTGCGGACTGTATCATTTAATAATTTCAAAGTAGCATACAGAGTGGTAGTTTTACCTGAACCGGTTGGACCACTAATTAAAATGATTCCATTAGGCTTTTTAATAGCTTCAAGATAATAGTGCAACTCATCACCATCCAAACCTAGTGTATTCAAATCAATATTAGAAGCATCATTGCCTAACAAACGCATCACAATCTTTTCTCCAAAGAGTGTCGGTAAAATAGAAACCCTTATATCATAGGAATCATTGGTAATCCTACCATCTTGAGGCAATCTTTTCTCAGTAATATTAAGCTTTGCTTTAATTTTTACTTTATTGACTAACTCTAAATAATTTTCTTTATCTATTTTATAGCGTTCAATAAGCTGACCGTCAATCCTAAATCTGATTCTGGCATCCAACTCATATATTTCAAAATGAATATCACTACTTTTTAGTGACTTTGCTTCGTAAAGCAAATTTTCTAAAAAATCTCCTTTATCTATATTTAAAGATTGTGAAGCATTACTACCTCTATCTTTTCTGTAATATAACGAGAGTGCTTTTTCGATTTCATTACTTTCAAAAGGTAAAAAAAATACATCTTTTCCCAAAAGCAACTCCAACTCTTCTATAGAATCTTTAGTGTTATAAGTAGTATCTACAAAAAAAGTTATGCTGTTCTCATCAGCATTTTTAGGCACAATCTTATAATGATTAGCTAAATCACTCGAAATAATATGTTGATTTTCGGGAGTAATATTGATTTCTTGCATGGTCTTATATTATGGTCATTTTAGTATAATTAAGCAAAAAATCTTTTAGTAAAAATAACAGTAATAGCAAAGCTGAAAACCCAGCTAAGGGGATTGTTTTTTCTTTCATTCCTTTTTGAAACAATAGGTACAATACAATCGAAAAAATCATGGAGAGTATAAAAAAAAGAATGTAATTAAAATTTAAAAACAAGGGAGTAATACTAATGAAAAATAACAAATCTCCTAAACCGAAATAATGGGAAAAGGGGTTTAATAGCTTTCTGTTTTTTAAGCTCATATACAATACTAAAACTGCTATTATTACTATAAAAAACAACATATTGGTTATATATATAGAACTCATCAATCCGGATTTTTTATTAAATAGGAAAACAGAAAACAAAAAAATCAATACAGGCAATACTACATGTATCTTCCTGAACTTCAAATCCTGAAATAGCACTATAATTAAGCTCAATAGCAATCCTGTAATAATAAAATCCAATCTACTCCTTTGTTACTTCCGTTAATATTTTCTTATTGTCAATTTCCCATGTATTAAAGGCACCATCACTATCTAAATCAGAAACAGAAGTGGCTCTGGCCAAAAAAGAATCGTTGGTAGCATCTATAACCTCCACTTTATAAACAGCTTGTCCTCCTTGATCCACAGTCAACTCTTGTTCAAAACCTAACTCCTCAAGATTATTGCTGTATTTTGAATACCGGTAAAAATGGCTTTTTTCCAGCCCGTAAACTTGATTCAGCATAGCCTGAGCTTCTATGGCTTTAGCCTGACTGATAACCGCAGTTTGATTGGGTAAAACCATTAAAAGAATAATTCCAATTATGCACAGTACAATTAATATTTCAGTCATAGAGTAGGCTTTAACCATAGTTCCTTTAATTTTTTTAACCATTTTAATTCCTGACTTTTTCATCTTCTATTATAATTTAAGGATAAAATTTATTGCTTATTTAGCATCTGAATTCGCAATTCAGTGTTATTAATAATTTGACTTCTAATTAAAGGTTTTTTTTTAATTATACAAGGTATTTCCTAAATTAATACTATTCCTTTAATTTTTGATAATCTTACTTAAATCGAACATTGGAGCATACATCGATATCATTATAACTCCGACTATAACTCCAATAAAGATAATAATCATTGGCTCCAAAATCACACCAATCATTTTAGTTTGATGATTTATTTCTTCGTTGTATTGTTCTGTTAGTCTTTCAAACATAACATCTAATTGATTTACTTGCTCTGCTACCTCAATCATTGAAACCATTTTATTTTCGTATACGCTGTGTTTTTTCAGACTGTCACTTAAAGAAATCCCCTTGGTTACATCACCTTTAATGCTTTCGATTGATTTTTCAATAGGATAAAAACCTATCATTTTTGAAGTTAATGATAAGGAGGTAATTAACGACGTTTTAGACGTAGTTAATAAATTCATAGATTGGCAAAACCGGGAAATATATATTTTCTTGATTAAATCACCAAAATAAGGTATCCTCAAAACAATTTTTGAGGTAATGTCCCTATAAGAATCTTTTTCTTTGAAGAGATAATGAAAAACAACTAATCCAGTTATTAATAAAAATAAAAACAGAAATAATGCTCCTGAATGATTTGATATTTTGATAATCATTTGAGTGCTTTTGGGTAGCTCGCTTCCAAATTGTTTAAAAACAGAACTGAACATTGGCACTACTTTATTCAACATAAAATAGAGTACGGAAATAGTAACCAACATTACTATACAAGGATAGGTTAAGACTGAGATGACTTGGCGGCGCATTTGAATTTTTCTATTGAAAAATTTCTGCAATTCATTTAATACTTCTTCTAATTTTCGAGTTTCTTCACCAATTTGAATGCTGTAATATTCATATGGTGAAAATTGATTGGTACTGATCATAGCTTCACAAATGCTTTTACCCAAAACCACTTTTTCTTTAATATCAATAATGATGCTTTGCTCAAGTTTAGATTTGGCCTGGTGGCTTAAGATTTCCAGTGCTTTTTTAAAATCAACTCCTGATTTTAATAACATCCCCAATTCTCGATAAAACACTTCTTTCTTCTTGTCCGATAACTTTTTAGTACCGGTTAAAGATTTTAATTCAAAGTTAAATTCTGTTTTATTTGCCGAGATATTCTTATAGTTACTTAAATCAATACTCATCCTATTTATAGTTTTTCATTAATTCATTAGAATATACTTTTTTAAAAAACTTCAGATTCATCAGCTGTTGATTGACATTCAATTCCAAAGAAAGACGCTGAAAAACGATGCGGTTATTTTTGTTTTTAACTGTATCTATGATAAAATGTGTCAATGGAATTCTAAAAGTGTCTTGAAAACCATCTTTACTTCTTATGGTGTATTCATCAACACGCAGGTATTTTACATTAGCTCCCGCATAAGTATTAAAGACAATATTCTCATCATCCCTTGACATTTTCTCACTGTCAAAGATATCCTTATTTAAAGCATAAGTTAATCGGTTCATATCGGCAACAAATTGATTTTGATTCTTAAAATCGAGCATTCTTTCGGATAATATGCTAAAAACAATAAAAACCAAACCAATCACTATAGCCGTAATGACCATGCTAAATGCTGCCTCTAATACAGAAAAGGCTCTCGCTGTTGCAGTCAATTTATTTTTCATTTTGTTGCTGAACAAAAAAATCATTCTTAATAAACACTCCGGAACTGTCTTTATAGTTAATACTGAATTCCTGCAAATTACTGTTAACCCATTCCTGATGGATAACTAAATTATCATTTGACATTTTTTCAATCGTATCGGGATTAACCTGAACCATATAATATATTTCTGCCAACCTGTTCCTAGAACCGTAAAATTTAGGAGAAGTTTTAGGAGTAAATACCGCTGCATAAACCAATACTGCCACATAAAGACATATAGCAATAATGCATAAAGCAATTACTGATTCCAAAATAGAATTAGCCGATAGTCTACAATACTTTCTTAAATATGCCATACGGTTCATTCTTGTTTTTAAATAGTGGTATGGAGATAAAATAGTTAGGTCTTTTTGTAACATCTATTTCTCCATTTATAATGCAGTTCTCATAATTTCCCGAGGAAGTTCGGCTAAAAATTTTATTAGTATATACCGAACCGTAAACACTACCGTATACCATCAATTTTCCGGTACAGTAAACATCACCTACTATTTTTGTATCTTCTTTTAGTACTATACTGTTATCATCAATATTATTCAATCGTGTACCAAATAACACCACAGCGCCATAAATAGAACAGTTTTTATTAATCGTCATCTCACTCTTTTCATTGGAAGTATTATAAATAGCCATTACCGATGGATAATTAAGTATAACGTCATCTTCTATCACAATCTTTTTAGTGGCAATAGCCTGAATATTCCCCTTGAAACCTTTGCTTATTTTAATTATTGGAGCCTTTATAATTACATCTTCTAATACATCATTAGCACTAATGGTAATTGAATCTTTAGCATATAAAATAAAATTCCCTTTAATAATTACATTTTCAAGTAGCGGTGAGTTCAACTCCACCTCAATAGTCTTACTTAAAAAGGAATTAAAATAAATAGAGTCCCTACTCTTTTCTATATCTTTTAAAAAAAAGCCTGCCGATTTTTTTTCTTCAAATACTTTTTTAAAATCAGGACTTATCTCCGGTAAAACACTGGTGGACAAACCTATCCTTCCTATGGACTTCAAATTGCTCTGAGCACTAGTAATGTATTTTTCATCAATAAATTTACTAGGCAATAGTTTATCTCCAATTAAAGTTACATTACCAGAATAAGACAAATCATTAGAAAAATTGCTCAAATATAAGGCTGTTGTATTGGTGGCATAATGCCCTACAAAATGAGCAGATGCAATGGTGTCATTTTTTAAAATGCTGCTTACAACAATTACATTAAGCAACCCATGTGATTTCATCTGGTAGTTGGAGACAATTCCGTTCTCTTTGTTAACCATTGTATTTTCTTCATCTCCTTGGGTAAGTGCATAGTTCAAAATTGATTCATTTTGAACATACATATCCTCTCTAGTGTTATAGAAGGTATTGAGCATTGTATATAAACTAGAAAAATACAATAAGGCTCCGCATAATATTGAAACCAGTAAACAAACATAAACAGCATAGAGTAAACTATTTGCCTTTACCATTTGACTTCTCCTTTTTAGAAAATAATCTCTTAAAGAAATTATCTTTTTTAGCTTTAGGCTCCGGATTATTATTTGAGGAATTCATTTTATTATTTCCTCTTGTATCGTTTTCTTTATTGGAAGTAGCTTTAGTTTTGTCGGCTTTTCGTTTTTCTTTCTCTAATTGCTTATCCTTTTTCTTTTCATCGCGCTTTATTTTTCTTTTAGCCTTATTTTCTTTTATTTTAGCTTCTCTGGCCAAATCCACTTGACTTGGTATTACTTTCTCGCCGTTATTAAAAGTAACGGTGTCTTTTGAAATAAAATTTATCCACACTCCCTGCTTTTTACCTCTACTGTAACGTCCTTTTTCGATCAATTCTCCTCTATCACTATAATGAAAATTCATTCCCTTTCTTCGACCATCATTCCAATACTGACTAGTAGCTAAGAATCCATTTGTATGCCAAGTTTTCCATAGACCAACTTTTAGCCCATTTTTGAATGTGCCTGATTCTGCTAACTGATTATTTAAATAAAATTTATCAAAAGTTTCATCAAGCAGTTCCCCAGCAATACCATTTTCTGAATTGTGAATAGCGCCGCCCTTAAACCAATAATAGACCCTGTCTGACATCACATCAGGCTTATTATCAGTTACATAAAACTCATATTTAAAATTACTATCCGTAATTCTTTTTTTAAGCCTAGGCTCTTGAAAAGAAAAAAATGATAAAACAACAACAGTCCCTATAACCAAATTTACAACTGAATCTCTCAAAATTCTATTATTTTAAAACTTATGCAATATAAGACTTTTAGGAAAAAAATAAAAATAAAGAAACGGGGCAATAAAATAATATTTACCTTTGAAAATAATACGATTTCTGTCCAAATAGCAACATAATTTGCTATTTTTAAAAGCGTCAAGTTCATTGTATTTATTGATAGTACAGCGAAAAAGATTACCCTCCTTTTGGAAGTCTAGTTCCTAAACGCCACGGTGGCATTGATGACTATCGTTATGGGTTTAATGGTAAGGAAAAAGATGATGAATTAAAAGGTGAAGGAGTTCAATATGATTATGGATTTAGAATATATGATGCGAGGTTAGGTAAATTTTTATCTACTGACCCACTATTTAAAGGTTATCCATGGTACACACCTTATCAATTTGCGGGTAATACACCAATTCAAGCAATTGACTTAGATGGCCTTGAAGAGCGAATAATGATTCGCGAAATGTATGCTGGGGTAGTATTAAGAAGATATGTAATATTTGTTCCTACCTCTGAAAGGATAAAAGAAGGAGTAGACGATAAAACAGTAGCTATTTTTAAATATGAAACTAGCACACCAGAAGGTAAAAATGAGTTCAATGCGGCTCGTGCTAACCTTACTAGTCTTGAAGGGAGAAAACGATTAATGAGAGTATTCCAAAATAATTATCAAAAAATTAAAAAATTTGATCAAATGCCTGCGGATGATTCTCAAGCTTTAAATTCAGCAATGGCTAAAGGAATGGCCGACAAAAAGGTTTCAAATAAATATGTTACTAACATAGCTATTCAACCTTTTGTTGTTCAATTTAAAACTGACTGTAGTATTATTGACTCATTTACACCAATAGAAAAGGAACAGCTCGAAAAAGCTGCAACTATTTCAAAAGGAACCGGAGCGACACTTAATATAGTAGGTGTTTCAAGTGGAGTGCCAAGCAGATATACAGGTAGAAGTTCTGATGGAAGCATAGTTAAAGGTGAGCTAAATGTAGATAATAATAATATTCTTTCTAATGATCGAGCAAATTTTATCAAACAAGTGTTAATAAAAGATTATGGGGTTGATGAAAGTAAGATAACAATTGGAGTTCCTGAAGTTGAAAAAAAATCTGAAAATGATACTGAAAATAAAAATAATCAAAGAGCTGAAATTAGAATTATTTTATCGGATGATTCATTCAAAACAAATTAATTGTTTTTACATTCTATTATTAATTTCAAATAATTTAATTTCTCAAAAATGGAACATTTGTATTTATGATAATGATTTACAATTCAAAGGGCATTATTCGAAGCCATTGGATTCAATTTCTTATTCCGATAATAATTTTTTTAATTTTGATGAAAAATTATATTTTTCGAATTTTGAAGGATGTTACATTAGATTTTTTCCGAGTTATCCGGATGATGATATAGATAAGAAGATTGATTCATTATTTTTTAAAAGAGATTTATCGAATCAATTTGAACTTAATGTAGCATCAAGTAAATATTCATACAAACAATTTGAGGAATTTTATTTAATAGGCGAGCCATTTCCTGAATTAAGTTTAAATTCAGGCTTTTCATCTGAAATTATTATACCAGATGGGAGATGGATTAAACTAGATAGGTATAAAAATAAAGTCTATGATTTTGAAATTAACGATTTTAAATTAAATGGCTTTATCTATCTTTATTATCCTCTTTCAAACAAGGTAAAAAGGATTAGCCACTACACTAAGGGTTTTTTTTCGAAAATCAACATTAACCTTTTTAAAAATGGTGAGGTAAGGTATATTGATTATGAAAATTTTGATTCGGATAAAACTCAACCATTATATATTCTTAATGACTCAAATGGTTTAAAAAGACATATTATTTACCCTAAACAGTTTGATATTATATATGAGAAAGGTAAAATAATAAAATACTATACGATAGACAATGATTTTTTTAACGGAAAATACTTTATAAAAAATGAAAATGGAAGTATAATTGAAGAAGGAAAGTATAGGCATGGCAGGCGGAAAGGAATAATCAGATATTATAACGATAACGGGGAGCTAGATAAAATTGAGTATTATTTGTTGGGAATTAAACTATGGAGTAAAAAAAATTGATTGACCATCAGAAACTTTATATCAAAGTGTAATTGTTTGTGTTAATTTCAAAGCCATCACTTCGAATGATTTCAATACATTTAGGGAAAATTATATAGAAAAGTACTAAGAAAAAGTTGTCGATTATTTTTCATCTTTGCTTGTTAAAAACACTCACAACTATAAATGCTGGAAATCTGAGGGGACTTATAGTACAAAATTTTTAGCTTAAACTACTCGATAATCATTTACATATAATTATTACTTACAGTAATCTAATATCTCTCCAGCTTACTATGCACTTTTTCTATCTCCTTATCAATATATACTTGGGCATAGTGAACATAGCGATTAAAGGAACTGCTGGCATGACTATGCCCACTAATTTTACGTACTAAGTGTTCAGGCATACCAAGAATTAGTAGTGTAGTAATGGCGGTTCTTCGCATCATATGCGAACTCATTTTATCACAAAAACGGTCCTTGCTTTCTTTGCTACTTGCTATTCGTTTGGTTATCCCTTGTTTCTCACGGGATATTTCTATTGGAGCTGTAAACTCGGCTAATTCACCTATACGCTTTAGGCTTTTGTTAAAATTGAAAAGTGTTATTGGTGCAAAAAGTGCCGTCTTACTATTTTTGGACTGGTATTTTTGAAAAATTAAAATAGCATAGTTAGCCAGTTTGATTGAACTACTCGTTTTGGTTTTTTTTGATTTTAATTTTAAATACCAATCATCGCCTGATTGCTCAAAATTTTTATTGGTGAGTAAAAAAATATCTGAATAACGTAAACCCGTGGTACATCCAAAAACAAATATATCTTTCACTCTTTTTAGGCTTGGTGTTAATTTGGTTTCAAATTCCTTATCGTGAATTAGAAATTTTAATTGCTCGGGAGATAATACTAGGATGTCAATTTCTTCTTTCCTGACATAAAATTGTTTATGAAAGTCACCGGCATAAATATCTTTCTCCAGTTTTAAGTAATTAAAAAATACCCGTATCACTTTGATAGTTGCCCCAACGTAGTTGTCAAAACACCCCTTTTTATATAGAAAGTCCGTAAAGTTCTTGTAAAATTTTTTCCAATAATTTTTTTCAGAAAGCAATTCTTTCTTTGTGAGTTTTAAGATATCGCAAACTCTGAGTTCTGTGTTGGTTTCTTCTGAAAATAATATGAGATTTTTAAGTACATATATATAATTATCTATGGAGCTTTTGGCTATGCGTTCCCCATTCTTTTTTAATCGTTTGCCCGATTCGGATTCTTTAATAAACTGTTTGAATAAAGGAATTAATGGCTTGGGGGTTTTCATTTTTCATTTTTTATAATAGAATAAAAAAACAAAGAAAAACTATTCTTAACGAATAGTCTTTCTTGTAGGTCTATTTTTAAGTGATGTAAACACCTTTTTAAAACGTTAAATCATATATAATCAGAATAAATATTAAAAATAGATTAATATAAAATAATGTTAAGTATAGCACATAATATTTTTTACATTTTAAAATAGATTTTTTGTCCTCAACATTAATCACATTTTGTAAACCTGAATTTAAAATTTTTAAAGAAACTCTCTTGTAAGTGATAATTAAACCTTTTCTGTTTAAATCCAAGTATAAAAGATTAACAAAAAAATTTATTCCTATTGAAATGATAAAGATTATAACTATAATAGATACATATATTTTCATGTTCAATTTTTAATTAAGTTATTACGACTTTTTCTTTTCTGTCTTTTTCTTTTCAGGTTTTTTAGCTTCAGGTTTTTTTGCCTCAGCTTTTTTATTTTCAGTTTTTTTAGTCTCCGTCTTTTTCTTTTCGGCTTTATTAGTTTCCACTTTTTTAGTTTCTTTTTTATCCGGAGTATTTGAGTTAGATTTTTCTTGTTCAACTTGCATAGTGTAGTAATTTTTAGCAGCGTCAATTGCTTTCTTTAAATCTTTAACAGGAATACCTGCTTCTTCTGCCCAATCTTCAATTGTATCACCTAGTTCTTCCCAAGTAACAGTTCCGATTAGAAAAGAATAGCCAACGGTAGCATGAAACTCAATACCGGCACCACCTCCTACTTTTGGAATAGCACCTCCAGCTCCCATTTTAGTATCATTGACATGCCCGTTTTTGTCTTGTTGTAATGAAATTTCTAAATCACCACCGTTGCCCATTGCTGATCCTCCCAAACTAACTCCCCAGCCTCCTAATTGTTCTGAGTTTGTAACATTAGGAAATAAACTAACAGACAATCCCGCGCCAATTGATACCCCCGCACCAACTCCACCTTCAGGAGTTACGAATAACGAAATTCCATTAGGAGCTACAACAACAGAAACACCAATAGCCACTGATACGATGAGAAATGTTGCTCTTCCACTTATTGTAACTTTAGCGGCTTCTAAACCTTCTAGCTCAACCCGATCAATAACCCTATTTTCACTAAATGCATAGGGACTATTCCAAGGATATTTTGCAGTTAAAGGATCAATCGCAAAAAACCTCCCTATTCTCGGGTCATGCATTCTAAAATCATAATTCAAAGAATTTCCTTCTCCCTTAATCTCATCATCTTTCTCCTGTCCTTGGAACCCATAACGATAGTCATCAATGCCACCGTGGCGTTTAGGAACTAGACTTCCAAAAGGATAGTAATCATTGTAGGCAATAACATCAGCATTAAAGAATGGTATACTCGCATATGGCTTGTAAGGTATCTTCTTATCATTAATAACAACTAGTACATTTCCTAAATGGTTTTTAAGCTCATATCTTTTGTCTCCAACAAGGTTTTTATAATTTTTATAGGAGAATGGTCCGGTTGGATCAAAAATAGCATGATTATAATCCAAATAATTAGGAATACCATTACCATCTGTATCCATCGTGTATTCGGCTCCTGGGATAGGATAGTTAACATATCCCGGACCTCCTTCGATGATTTCCCATGTTTGATAGCCATCTCCATCATCATCTACATCCAAATAATTCGGGATACCATCAATAGCCACATATTGGTTTCCTGATGAATTAGTAATATCAGTATTTACGGCGTCAGCAGGATTACCATCACCATTTGGATCTGAATATTCATTAATGGTTAAAATACCATCACCATCATCATCTGTATCCAAATAGTTAGGGAGACTATCTATTATACCACTATTGGTATTTAGTGTTGGATAACTATCGGTATTTATAGCATCATAAGGAATATGATTTCCGTCAGGATCAGCACTTTCATAAAAAGTATATAAACCATCATTATCATCGTCATTATCTAGATAATTAGGATTACCATCAGTATCAGTATCCGTTGACAAAATACCTCCATCCGGTGCCGGACCTTCATATAAAGTGAATAAACCATCACCATCATCATCAGAATCAAGATAATTTGGAATACCATCAGGATTTGTTGCTGAAGCTGCATCGGTATTCAGTACTGTACCTGTATTAGGATTATGATCGCCGTCATTATTAGCTCCTTCATAAATGGTATTAATTCCATCACCGTCATCATCAGCATCCAAATGGTTAGGGCAACCGTCCCCATCTGTATCTATTTCAGCATAAGTTACTGAGGTAGGCGAGTCAAATACAACTTCATATATATCATAAAGTCCGTCTTCATCTTGATCTAACAAGCATGGACCATATTGTCTTACTGCTCCATTTTGGTTCATTATTGCATTTGAGGATGGGCTTCCAGTTGGGGATAATGGATTCGCATTATCATCAAAATTATAATTATCAACAATCAGATTATTAAAGTTATAATTAAAATAACAAACATCAAAATCATACATGGTACTGAAATTCCCTATTCTATTACTGCCTGTTGGTATAGTTATAGCTCCAACAGTGGGAGTATTGGATGGAACCCAATTTGAAGTCAAACTTTGATTTTGAGCTCCATTAATTTTAAGTACCCCAGATGTTGAAGAGAAGTTAGTAGTAAAGTCAAGTTCAAAATTACTCGGCACGTTAGCAACTGCAGTAGCTTCATAGGAGTTAAGTATAGTATTAGTTGGATCAATGCTGTTAATTATTCTTGAATATTTATTGATGGTAACTCTTGGTTTATAAGAATCCGCGGCATTTTTTCTAACCGAAAGTTTTACTTCTGTAGTAACATCATAAATTGGTTCAGGGACTACTTTTAGGTTTAATATAGATGTATTAGTATTTGCAAAATCAACTCTCAAAGTAGCAGAGTAAGCATTAAATCTCGTGTTAGTTGCACTATCATTTACTAGTACATCAACATTTGCGGCATTATTAGGAATAGTAAACTCGACTCCTCTGTAGGCTTTTCTTATTCTTACGGTAGGCTGATAACTTGAATTAAAACTAGTCAACGGAATAGAAGTGACAAATGAACTTACTCCTCCAACCATTTTGTTAAATACAAGATCACCAGCAGCTATAATAGTCCTAATTCCATAATAGACACCATTGGCAACAAAACCAACCGTTACTCCATTATATTTATTAATATCTCCTGTTATCGTATATTCAACCGATCCTGATTGATTCAGAGCAAAAATAGTATTAGATGGCGCCATTGAAGTAGAAGGGCACCCCGTTGGCCTTTGAACAGAAGTAGTATCCCCATTCTGTACTAGAGTAAAACAAGATGGAATTGGAGAAAGTGTACTAATATTAATTCCATTTACAGGAGCAGTAGCATTAAAAATTAATTTCGATAAATCAGTATAAATGGAACTTACTGGTATTGATAAATTGTTATTAATCGTAACACTAGTATTTAATGAAATGTTAGTTGGTAGTGGATTGGTAATCATGGCCGCATTAAAATTCCATGTAGCTGATTTATTTAACCCAAAGTTTAATGAATAATCTCTAACTACAGGGTCTCCAATACAAGATGACATTCTTGACATGCTATTTTCAGATGGTAATGGTGGAACCTGAATTTCGCACTTTTCTGCAACCGCATTTTCTCTATCATTTACCAAAGTAGATTTTCCATAATCTTTAATAGGCCCCTCATATAAAGGTACACTACTATACACTACGGTATTTTTTTCTTCTAGCCCTACTCGGCTACTACCATAAATATCGTGTTCTTTTAAAAATAAATTTAATCTACCTCGCTTATTTTTTAAATCATATACCCCAAGCACATTACCTTGAGCATCTCTACAATAGTATGTTGTATTACCGGATTCAGAAAAATTTTGATGTATAGATTTAGCTATTCTATTACCAAGACCATCATATTCAAAATCAACATAAGTATAAGAATCTCCTGAACCTTTTATAATCCCTTTAACCTTCCCATCAACTCTCCATTTTATGGTTAGCTGTTCTGATTTATCTTGGATTAACTGACCTATTTGATCATAAATATAATTTCCTGTATTATTATCATCAGGGTTATAAACATAGTCCGGATATATTAATTGGATTTGATGAATTTGATCTTCTAGGTCATTTTCAAATTCTGATTCATTAGCCGGAGAAGATTCATCATGAACCATAGTTAATTTATTATTGTTCGATTGATAATCATATTTTAAATCATCCATTACATCAATGGAACCATCATTATTTAATGCTTTCCTAAGAAGTGTTTTAATATTCCCATTCCTATCATAAGTATAATTGGATAAATAGCTATCCGTAAAACCACCTGAACCATTTTCTTTAGGTTTTATAGCATTAGAGGTCAATGAAACTATTCTATTAAGCTGATCATACGTATAATTATTTTTTTGAACTGAAAGAACCTCTTCTTCATTAATTCTAACACCAGTAGTCATTTGTTTAATATTACCATTAAATAAATTCCTGTTATTTCCTGGAATTGAATTGTCTCTACTAAACATTAAGGGAGCGTAACCAGCATCACCATTATCTCCTTCAATAGCTCTATAATCCGTAAATTGATCATTATCAAAATAACTTAGAGAATAACCGTAAGCATCTTTTGTTTTAGTTTCTCCCGACATATTGCCATCATTCCCCATATCATTATTAGGTGACATTATATTTTCTCCATTAACCGATTTTATCCAACCTTGTAAGGTATAACTATAGTCTTGTCCTTGGACTTTCTTATCCCCTATTTGGGTTCTTCCCAGTGGGCCGTGTGGATAGTATTTATACGCCGCATCTTCTTCCCAAACAACTCCATCAGGTGAGGTTTCAACATTGAGTAACCTATTATCCGCATCATAATTATATTTATGGATAAATTGGTCTATTTTATTTGGTTGAAAAGTCACCTTATTAACATTTCCACTGATTAAATCATAATCATAAACTACTCTTTTAAGATGCTTTTCACAGTCGTTGAGTTGTCCTGTTTCCTCATTAATTACACCTGTAGGGCTACAAGGTAAATTCTTTAAAGAAGTAATATAAGTAAGCAATTCTTTGACATTACCATGAACATCATAATTGTAAAAAATTGCATTGGTAAATTTATCAAGAACATCTAGTTGATCATAGTAAAAAATTCCTGTAACCCTGTTTCTGTTGTTATGAGCCGGAATAAAATCAGGTGATGTATTGGTTACAAATAAACTTGAAGCAAATATGCTGGGCGATTCCACTAGAGGATCTTCTGTATAAACCGTAATAGTTACTTCTCTTCTAATATTTGTGGTTCCTGAAAAGTCATTCACTGCATTTCCTCCGAATATTAACCTTCCTTCATCACTTATATTATAATCTCCAGGCTTAACAAATACTTCGCCTGCTTCAATTATTCGCCCTAAAAAATCATAAACCGAATAGCTGTATTTTTCTCTTCCTGTTTCTACATCTACAATCCGTTGGTTATCATTTTGAGAGGCTATAATCCTGCCTAAAGCGTCATATGCAAATCTTGTCATGCCACCATCAGGTGTATTCTGCCATACTAATTGGTTTAGCGAATTGTACTTATACTCAGTTTTAAATCCATGAGCAGGGGTTAACAAAGGGTTTTCAATAGCATTAGGATGATTTCTGAAATTATTAATTGAAGCGTTTAAACTAACACCTAAATTAGATACTCCCTCAGGTGCTACAGTTTGAATTAAATTTCCGGCTTGATCATAATAATATAAAGTGTGTTGATACTCTTGATCTCCATATGTCATTTTGAAATTTTCAACAGCATATTTAATAGCTTGTTCAATGTACTGTCTAATAAATTCTTTACGCAAATATTGTATATAGGCATTATAAGAATCCAACTGATATGTTGCTGTTACATTAGCCATTAATTCTTTACAAGGATCTTGAAGAGTAATCGCTGGAGAATAGGCAGGCATTGGACCTGGTGGACATCCATGAGGGCCAGCCATATATATAGTATTTACATAATCATTCCAATATACTCTCTCGGGGTCATCTTGATTTTCTAAACAATAGACCAAATAGTTGTTTATAACCTGGTTTATTTGGTTATAACCATAATGCAAATCGGTTTCTCCAAACTGCGCTATAGTCAGAAAGTTTGGATCATCAGCAGACTGAACATTTAAAGTACTCATGTAATAAACATAAGAATCAACTACATATTGTAAACTCAAATCACAAAATGCTTGTTGGGGCATTACAGTAATGGTAGGCAAATTATGCTCAGCTAAATACTTCGTATACTTTGTGTATTTTTCTTCACAAGCTACTGGAGCTACCGTTTGTGGGATGCATTCACAAGCGGCTGTATAAGGCGCATTTACAGGTGGAGCATCGCCTCTATTTATAGTTATTGGTGATTGATTAATAACTGGGTCACCTTTAAATGAAACAACTCCTTCAGCAGAAGCACTATTCCTGTTGCTTAAAGGATCATAATCGTTGCTTATAAAATTACAGAAACGACTACCAATCCACTCTCCCTGAGTATTAAACTTAGTATAATTAGATATTAGTATGTGATTAAGAACATGAGTAATACCAACATGGTCAACATAGCTTACATTTCCAAAAAATGTATCTGTCATATCAATATAATTAATATGGTCTACATCGGGCAAATGCAATTGAATAGTAATATTCGAAGTATTTGATGTATCCCCATTATTAAAATATAACATAGCTCCTCCTGTGGTATTATAATATAAACCATAGTTTATAAAAGGACCAACTGGAAGATTGTAATTTGTATTCTGCCAAGCAACAAGGTAATCTCTTAATGCCTGAAAATGAGACTCTAAATTGCATTGCTGAATAAATGTAGAAATGACAGCATTACTTTGTATTGGACCATAAGCAGTATATTGTGTCTGATTATTATAAGTAGCTATGGAATGATTTCCTGGCAATATTAAAAAATTCAGAACATCTCTAAGTCTATTCTCATATGCAACTTCTTCTTCTTGAGTTATTGGACATGATGTGAGATGTGGATTACCCTCAGAATCACATACATCACCAATACCATCATTATCCGCATCAGCTTGATCGGCATTCTTAATTGTTGGACAATTATCACAATTATCAAAAATACCATCTCCATCAGTATCTACTGTACCACAATTTCCATTATTACCATCACAGATATCTCCAATACCATTCCCATTATAATCCCATTCGCCACATGGAGAACAACATAGCAAATACAATGGTTTTTTAGTCTCACCAGGACAATATTGCCCTTGACAATTCGTTAAAGTTCCTCCTACTGTAATTGTTCCGTTATCAACGTTAAAAATACTCGTTATATAATTTCCGGCTTCATTGGTTGAATTTTGAGGTTCATAAATATAATTATCAACGGATAATGAAATCAAATCTTGTGGTATTATACCATTATCAATAAAGCTTTCTGTCCAAAATTGCAAAGCAAGCATACTGGTAGAATTCTTAAATATTTGAAATAAATAATGATCTGTCTGTTGAGTTCCGGTCCATGTAACATTATCAGAAGCAGTTGAGCCAAACATAGTTCTTAAAAAACTACTCATATAAAATGGGTCACTCGTTAAATCATAAGCGCTATCAAATAAATGATTTGTCTGTAATAAATGATTATAAAGTGCTTTAAAAGCATCTTGAAATTGTATTTTTTTATCATTACAGGCTGTTACTACTGGCGTAATAACTTCACCTGTTCCTGACTGTCCCTCAAGATGACAAGCACCAATTTTAGCAATCGTTTTTCCAGTTAATATAACATCTCTAAAAGTCCCTGAACCTTGTTGTATCCTGGCAATAATCTGGAAACCATAAATCGGTGGATTAGCCGATAAGTTAGAGGTAAGTACATCATAATACAATTGGCTACAAGCAATAATATGCCAATCATTACTGCTATTACCCATTGAATAATTATTCCAGCTTAAATTAGCTGAAGCAGGAAGTGTCAATACCAGTTGTGATGCAGAAGCAACATAGCTTGGCACTATAGGGGCAAAAGTAAAGTTTAAATCCGAACCATTTATAGTAACTCCCATAGTTGGGGTTAAAGTAGTTGGCATAGGAGTCCCTGTAAGTTCATGAAATAAATTTGCTGTCAATCCCTGCCCTATTTGATTCCAGCCTACTAAACTGGAAGATGTTGTCAAATTAACATCTTCAAAAAGACCACTTATAAACAAGTTTAAATCATTTATCAATGGACAATTTCCCGTTTGTAAATAATATTGATAATTATTAAGAGCTAACAACTGATTTAAAGAACCACCTAAATTTCCAGAATCATACCCAAAATCAATTGGAATGAACTTCTTAATCTTAGCACCATATGCCGCAGCTTGTGGCAAAGAACATAAAGGTATAGTTGTGGTTGAAGTTGGATTATTTGCAGCTATATAAGTATTGATTTCTTCATAGGTATTATTTCCGTTATATGCAGTATAATTATTGATTACATTCGTAATATTATCTGAACCACCTGTCCCTATACATCCGTTGAAACAACCATTTGATTTGGCATAAGCATTAATAAAAACATGCTTGATTTTTTGTTTTAAAGAAATGTATAAATTTTTATACGTATTCCATATTCTATTTTTAATGATTTCTTGGGCATTAGGTGACAAGCTTGTAAAACTTGAACTCGTTAAACTGACATCATTGAAATTACATACCTGAATTGCGTTACATCTAGCCATAATAACCGCAGCTTGGAACATTTTGGCGTAATTTAATGGGTCAGTAGCTAATCCGTTTTGGTTTAATAAATAGGTTTCGTATTGACTATTTAAAGCTTCAAGCATTATACTTTGTCTCCAAGCAAGTAGATTAGGGGTCTCTCCATTTATAATTTGAAAATAAGGGTCACCGCTATATATATTTGGATTGCTCATCATTGGGCTTGCTAAATCAAATAAGCCTGCTTGGTAAGCCTTCTGATATGTATCTAAATAATTCAAATAACCATCATACTCATCTGAATTTAAAAACCTTGTAACAGAACCCGTCTCAGTGGTTACACCAGCATTAACTGAAAATTGTTTTACAACTGTTTTTTTTATTAATTGACATAAATTGTTAGAATATTCTAAATAACAGTACTCTGGATGGTATTTAACAAGGGACTTTGCCCAAGACTCCTTCCATTTGCCAATGAAATCATCAAGTAATAGTAAATCCTGAGGATAAACGTAACCACCCGTTTGAACAACGGCGGTAGAAACTATTTGAGGTGTATATCCACTAGGGTTGGTACTCGTCACACCTGTATATTCAACTTCAATTTGTGATAAACTTCCGTCTGTATCGGTATACATAGGCATTGGATGTCTCCAATTAAAATCGTTTCCTGGGTATTATTTACTTGTCCATTGTAAATAATTTGATTATCTTCATTAAAAACACTCAATAAAGTAGAACTTGCATTAGTACTATCACTATTTGCTGGATTATCGTTTATACTATTAACCATACCGGGTGTCATTCCATATTGACCACCTGGACTAACATCATTTTCTAATGATTTTTCATTTATTGAACAACTTGATGCAAAAGCACTTCCACAAATTTTATCACAAGTATTTCTCAATAAATTCCAATCATTAATCATACTAATCACTTGATGATCAACATCCGTTTGACTTATAAGTTGTCCAAAATTAATTGACTCATCTTCATTCTCATTCAAATTATAAACTTTTATACTACAATCAGATTCATTTTGAATAAATATGGTTGTATTAGTTTGAGGAACATTATAAATGTTTTTAATTTGTTTTAAAACATATTCACATTTACTCCCTATACTTTGTTCACATTCACTACAAGTAGTATTACAATCAATATTTAATTGAGGGCTAAAACCATCCGGGCTTATATAACATTCTTTTCCGATATCCTTATTAGTCAACATTTGCACATAATGATCCGCATAATTATTGAGAGTTTCTTTGTTGACTTTCAATTCTTTTACCAGTGAATAATTACCAGTATTTAGAAATAATGGTGAAGGAGTGAATCCTTGTGAATAATTAACTAAAGCACCAGTTCCTATACCATATGTTCCAATTACCATTGAATTGTGAGGGTGTAATAAATCATTATTACATTGATCTTTTAAACCAATCTGCAAATCATATACAAATGAATATTTCTGTGGGCACTTTTCTGGAATAAAAACATTCTTATTATAAATATTATATTTAAAAGTGTGGTCAATATTGTTGCCCGCTACACCTAATTGACTTGAAAGTGTTAAAATATCATTATAATTGAAAAAATTAGAGGATGTGCTTAGTTCATTATTATCTAATTCAGTATCTCCGTCATTTGCATCTGCTTTATTTAAAAGGTCTACAGTTATTTTTTTTAAACCCTCTTCTGATTCCTTTAACGGGATTAAACTTTCAGGGCTATTTCCTGCTAATGCTGTAGCTATAGTTCTACCCTGTGGATCAAGATAACTTACACTTACTTGACCATTTGGATCAACTGCAATATTCTTTTTATAATGAGATACATATCCTACTTGATAACCAAACAAACGGTTAAGCTCTTCCTGATGAGGAATAGAATAAAAATATTGCATTTCATGATTTGTAGACAATTGATGAGCTGGGCCAACGCCTCCTTTTCTGGATATTCTACCGGTGTTATCAGGAGTATATTCTATTTGACTAAATGGAAATTGGAAAGCATCAGGTATATAATTTCTAAAGGGGCTATCAAAAAAGTCATTGTTTTTTGAATAATATTTACTTGAACCACTATTGATATTCATTATACCGGCAGGCACTCCACATTCACCCTCTTTAGTATCCCAGTCAAAATCTAAATGGGAATATAACTCACCGTTAGAATTTTGATTTAAATTTTTAAAATAGCGAATGTAATCCTTTTTTATCGGCACTGGCAATACTTCTAAGGCAGCTCTCCCTTGTGTATCATATATAACTTCTCCGACTACTATATTTCCTTTATCAGTATTAACCTTGGTAACAGTCTGTCTGTTACGTAGAGATCCGTCAAAATAACTTACCACTTCCTTTTTCTTTCCATGCTCAGCATAGCTAGCCTGAAACTGCCAATTTTTTTGATTTTCGTGACCGTTAATAGAAATAAAACTATTCTCCCATGTTGAAATTTTTGTTTTATCATCCACTCCAGAACTCCAAGGTCCATAAAACACTTTGTCTACAGAATCACTATTATCTACAAATCGACCAACGCCCCTAACTCTATAAATAACATACCCTCTGGAATAAATCAGAGGAATTTGATAGTATGTTTTATCGGTTTGTACTCTTGTATTATTTAATTCAAAATCTCTTGAAGAAAAATCAATTAAATCAGCAGCTAAAACACTTCCGTCCTCAGCATAATTATCAACCCAAGTCCATTCTAATTCATATTGTAATGCACCTGTCAAACTTGGCCAATTAAAATTAAGGGCTAGAGGCATCCCATCAGAGTCGTAGGCAATTTGTGAGGTTATAGTGGGTTGTTGATTCGTTATTAAATAATATCTTTCAGTATTAAAACCCAACTCTATGGATACATTTTGATCTACTGTATCAGTTGTCGTGCCATTAGCAAGATTAGTTACTTGAACATTTTCTACTTTTAATCTGACACCATAACTGTTTACAAGTTCGTAAACTGACAAATCTGCAAAATTTGACGAATGGCCATATGGGTTATACTCAGCTGTCAACTCTTTTGAAAATGAATTTGCTGTATCATCATCCCCATTAGAAAGTAATGGAGTAATTAAAGCTGTCACGGTAACTTTAACCCATTGAAATGGTCCAATTTCATTGTCTATCTTTAATTTCGCATAAGCTTTTGGGACAATTGAAATATGATTAGGCATTGTATATTGAGGATCCCTTAAGTATCCTTCCATATGATTATTAATGTCAACATATGTCATTGTGACTTCAGGCGCAGTGTAGATATTTTTTTGACTAAAAACTGAAAAATTAGTACATAATAACAAAAAGACAAATACTATTTGCTTTTCTATTTTACTTGCAGAAAATAAAAAATAATTCATAAAAAAAGTCTTTTTTATAGTTAACACTAATGAAGTAACCTCCATAAAACTCATACTGGAAATAAAACTATTGAAGCTATATGATTTTTCATATTCCTTATGATTTAAATAATTTGTAACCTGAAAATCGTTGAGACAACTTTATGTCACTCCCTTTGACAGTAAAATAATTATCTCTTTTTATTAGTAAATCGTCTTTTTTATTGTCTATTATCCGGTTTGAAAATGTTATTTCTAATCTTGGAGTAGTGTAGATTTTTTTCCCGTTTTTATCTTTAGTTTCCATTTTTTCTACATAATACAACAATTGCTTGGTAATGCTCAAATCAGATTTTTTAATATAAATAATTACTTTACTCAACATTACTTGCGAAATTTTCCCTGGCTTCAATTCACATATATAAAAGTCTTTATCATTTTTAATCGTTCTATTTTCAAATACTTTTAAATAAGCAGTAACTGATAGTGGAGACTCTTCAAAAGCAGCGTTAGCTGCATTCCGAATTTGTATAGCTTTCTCATCATTATTTATTTTCAATCCATAATTATCGTAGGCAATAAACTCGGTGTTTTTAATTTTAACATAACACACATTATTTTTCTTTAAAAAAACACCTTTATATTGCTCGTATATTTCCTTAGTACTATAATCACTGTATAATGTGTACTTTGTATTATAAGAGACCTGTTTCCGTTTTTTCAGTACATCTTCAGCGGTTCTAATCACCTCGTCAACTGAAAGTTTTTTTTGCTGCCCATAACTGTTTATACTAATAGATAAAAACAGAAGCCACAATATCATATTAATACTTTTCATTATTCTTTCCCTCCAACTTTTACATTACCACTTCGCGTCTCTTGAATGGTGAAAACTCCTTTTTCAGTTTCTTTTTTGATCCGGATCAATCCACCTTCCGGATCATACTCATAAAAGGTTGAATAGTTGTTTTCATCAAGTTCAGCCATCAAGCGCTGGGTCTTTTGATCATAAACAAAACTTTTCATATTCCCTTTAGTTGGCAGAACCCTAACATCATCAAAATAAGACATTACTTTTTCAAACCTTGACTCATTTTTAAGCTCTAGTATCATATCTCCAACTCGTATAGTTTCATCACCTGGCACAGTAATTTCACCTATAATTCTTTGCCAGCCATCTATAATATCACCTGTAGGTCTGAAAGTATAGATGTAGGGATTATCAAACAAATCATTAGAATTCTCGTGTTTAAATGAAACATTGATATAACTATTAACATAAGTTTTAAATTGTTTCTTTGGATTATCATTTGACTCTTCTTTTACCCATCCACTTACCAAATATTTTTCTCCTTTTAATAGTCCAAAAGAGGCACAATCAATACAGGGAGGATCACAGCCTTCACCGTCATTAATTATAGTCAATTTTCTGGCGTTGGCATGAACTACACACTGACCCAAATTATCTTTCGCATTATAAATAAAGGAATTGTAAGATGGCCCTGTGTCGCCTGAAACTTTGGCAGAGTATATAACTTCAACATAATCTCCCGGGTGCAAAACATGACCTGCTGATGAGAAATTAATCCTCATCCAGTTTGTTGAATTCCCAAAACTAGGCAACCATGGCGAGCTAGTCCCGCTTCCTGGTGGACAATTAGCTAAATTGTCCCGTAACATATTTATTACATCATTATTATAACTTACCACAGGTGGTTGAACAAAAGATGTATTAGTAGTAATAGTTGGTGGACCTGTTGTGTTAAAATAATTAATATAAGTATTACCATCTGATCCACGAGGTGTATGATCACTTTCAAATTGATCACCGGGTTGCGGTTTTAAATTTAATAAATCATAGAGAGTCATATTTTCTGAACCGTCATTAAAAACCAGCATTTTAAAGTCAATCTTATCACCATTTCGTACTTTCTGTATTATTGGCACTGGAGGTTCTGTTAAAGTAGCAGAATCATCACTTAACCAAGTCGTAAATTTTCTACATTTTACAAACATTTTATTACTTAAATGAAATAACGACTTAATGGTCATGTTTGCTTGTAAATAAGCATCACTAACTAAAGAGGTTCCATTAGAATTCTTGACGTAAGCTTGATTCACAATTTGGGTTTGAGCCATAAGACTATTCTTTGCCTGCACCTTAAACTCAATATACAAGGTTTTGTTTGCAAGGCAATTTCCTGATGGAAAATTAATATTTTCAACTTTTAGTTGGGTCGAAGTAGGTCCATTCGTTATTGTAACCAAAGGAGCAACTGCCCCCATATCAGGAATGTTCATAGTATTACCTGTCAAAATGGTAAAACTTGATTCATGAGGATTTGGATCAGTTGTGTATATGTACTTTATTGGACCTAAAAAAACAAGTTTATTACTTAAATCATCCAATATTTTTACATTTGAAACACCTGTATTAGAAATATTTTTCACATTTATTCTATAACTAAAAACTTCGCCAGGAGAACCATCATTAACCGAACCAAAAAGGGCTGGTGTTCCTGAAGAATTTAGCACCTCACTTTCATCTGGATTATAGCGAATAATATACTTATTAGCTGTTAATTGTTGACTGCATGAAGCAACTGTTGAATATCCAGCTCCATTGGAAGAATTATGGGCAGTGTCAATAGTATCATAATAAAGATGACAATAAAAAGGCACCTGACCCGAAGGTGGACTAAGCAAATTATATCGATATGAAATATTGAAATTTAAGGTTAGTGGTTCGTTAGGAATAGTACAATTATAAGTCCATTTAACTTTTGTAGTGGCTAAAGGAGTTGAGGAAGGCGCATACGGTACATAATTACCTGATGAATTTAAATATTCAACTACAGGAGTAATACCACAGGCGGTTGGTGGTGAGTTCGTAATTGAATTTATAAGAAAACCAGAGGGCACATCAGCTATAAAAAATATCCTGTTATAATTACTTCCAGGCGTAATACTTACATTATAAGTTGCAGTCAAATAATTAGAAACATTGCAAACACTAGGACAAGGCAACGTGGGTGCTGTAACCGCAATATTTGATCCTCCTCCTCCGTTACAATCAGTACAATTAACACCCGATAATGACGTTGTAAACTCATGGCTTAGCGATTGATATGTTAAATTACTTCCACAATTGGAAGGTTTTTGACCAGTTGCGTATGTTATAGGCTTGAAAAATGGAGTGCTATTGCAGATATTACATGGGTATTTAACATAAACATAAAAGGTTAAAGGATACGACCAAATAGTCATAGGTAGTGGAGTACTAGGATTAGTAAATACATTCCAACTTATGGTTTGCGAATTTGGTGGACTTGAACCTGAAGGAGGTAATAATGCAATCGGATTATTGAAATCTAAATTCTGATTATATACACCAATTACCGTCGCACATGACGACAATTGCAAAAAAGCTTTAGCATTAGTATAATTAAGACAATTCCCGGGATTCGCAATTCGATACTTATACTTAACAACTGTACCAGCACAAATATTTGTAGTATTAGTCGGCTCAACCTGTGATAAATCTGTATCTAGTTTATCTGTATTGTTAATTGTCAGCAAAGGCGATTGATAAACTGCAGGACTTGGCGAACAAGTTCCGTCATAAGTACTTAAAGTAGCTATCAATGACTGAGCAGTAAAACATTCTCCAGTTGGCACATAAAAAGTAATATTAAAATTTAAGATACCACTAGTAGTGCTATTTATATTTGATATTGTAACAGTTCTGTTATAAATATTATTATTATCCTGACTAACGGAAGCCCCCGTAGGAAGTTGCGATGAAGAATAAATCAAACTTCCTGAATTAAATACAATCTTTTGATAACAACTTGAAGATGATGGTAAATTAATATTAAAGCTTAAAGCAAGGGAAGTTCCTCCAGTCAAGGTAGTTGGACTACTAATATTTGGACTACTTGTCAATAAAGCAATAGTATTAGATTGTCCATGAGCCAATAAAGTTACAAATAGGATCGTTATTGATAAAACTAGTTTTTTCATATCTATTGTTTCTTTTTAGTTGAGGAATTGATTGTCGTCTTAGCCTTTTCAAAAGACTTATTTCTTGTTCCTTCTGTATCAGCATCAATAGGACACCCATCAACTCTTCTTATAAATTGTACACTACGACCAGGGTAAACAGCAACACTATTGTTTCCTGTATGAGATTTTTTATCTGTTATATAAGCATTGTCTTTATCATAAACTCCTTGAGAAAAACCAAAATGAGGCTTTAGAGATGCCGATTGATTAAGTAAAATATTCATAGGATCATAATCTTCAAAACCATCAAATCCAATTTCTCTATACTTTGCATTTGAAACAACTGCCATAGGTAACGTATATCGATATCCATATTGGGCAGAAGAAAATCTTTTTAATGCATCCATATTTTCAAGTTCAACGCCATATGGACTGAACATTGTAACTTGGCTCGCAAAAGTCCAACCAGCCATGTCTATATACCAATCCTGACTTTTCAATTTATAAAATGGGCTGAATTTTTTGAAAAAACCTGTTTTACGTCTATTGGTAGTTTCAAAATTATTACGTCCCGTTAAGTATGCATAAGACTTAATTGCTCTCCAATCACCTTTAATATTATACAAATATGGGTTTACTGGAGTTTCAGGAATAGCGTTCAAAAAACCGTATTCATTAGGTAGATTATTTTCGCATTGTGATTTCCAATCATCACTATATTCAATAGCATTGGCATTGATACCTTAACACTAGTCACATCATTACTGCTGTCATAACCAAATGAATCATTTCCTAATTGGGATCTTAAATTTCCGTTTATATCTAAAATAGGGTTCTTCATTAATGTGATTGATGCCATAGCTAACATTTGCTGATTTCTATTTCCAGAACGAATAATTTTAAAATGCAAATCGGAAGGCTGATTGGATGAATCTATAATTTCACCAGATTTATTCATTAGTCTAATATGATTGCTACTAATAGCATAAACCCAAAGTTTTGTATTTAATCCATTGTCATCAAAGAATAACTCATCACCTACTTTAAAAAACTTATTGATATTATTAGCAGGTACTAAAGGTGAATAACCATTAAGATAAAAATAAGAATCACCTGAAGTAATAGTTTCTGCTAATTTGCCTGATAAATCATATTTTCAGAAGCCATTCCCATATTTTTATAGTACCAATAGGATGGGAAATTAAAACTATAGTACTTCTCATCAAATTCGTTTATAGTTTGAGTAAGCAACACTTGACCTGTTTTTGCATCCCAAGCAAGATTTTTGGTTGCAATTCGCGACCCTAAATCATAGGCAACTGTTTCAACCAAACAGCTGTTTTATGAATTACTTTAGTAGTTGTAGCGGTTCTTAACTGTGATTCGTTATACGCCTCTCTCGGCAAAACAATAGGAACAAAAACAGGCCAGATACCTGCTAAGAATGAGGCTATATTAGCATCAAATCCATAGGATTGAGTTACCGTTCTACTTTCATTAAAATCATTAATCACATCATAATTAATTCCAAGTAGTGATTTTCATTAATTTTCCCATGTTCATCTATAGTGGTGAACACACTACTTAATTTTCCAGTAGAATCAACGTTATAATTGTAATCTACCCTTGAAATTGGAGAATTTTGATTTTCTGCATACACTTTTGCGATTTAACCTTTCCATCCATATCATTAGTCTCAATAGTAAAACCTTGTGAGGCTGTTAAATGACTTTGAGCATAAACACTTAACATTTTAATAATGGACTTTATAATCGTAGAGTCTTACATCATAATCTGTATAATCAACTATAGTAGGAAAATCTTTAGTGGTATAATGTTCCGTTACAACCTTTCCTGTTGCGTGTTTTTTTATGAATTTATTATCATCAAATTCATTTTTCTTATTTAAATTAGTAACGGTAACTCTGAGTAAGTAACTTTTGGGCAAGGGAAAAAATTCTCACCAAAAGGTTTTCTACATAATAGTTTCCCTAGGAGCTCCTATTCTCTCTGCATAATTTGATTGTCATTACCATAAAAAGTTCTACAAAAGGATTTTCAGGTGAAGCATTAGGCTCAAATGTAGCGACACCACTTGACCCAACACCGTCTTCCAATGTATAGGTATATTCTTGTCCGTACATTTCTCCATAAATAGGATTGTCCTCATTATTCATGACATCCCAATTATCGCTTAATTCAATTTTCTTAACCTTAAGCCTCCACCAAATTTTTACCAATAGGATTTTCCAATCTAATCCATGATCTCGCTTTATCGAATTTTCAGCACAATGCTTTAATTCTAAAGCTCTATTTGGTCCGTAAAATTTCAGCCATCGAACCAATACTATACACTAGATTTTTAACAATTGATACAAATCCAGCGCTAACTTCATCTCCACCACCATAAACAAATCTATTCAAGTAAGTCTTCCGTATCCCCAACCCGATTTGCTATAGGGTTAACCTCATCACTGCCTGTAAATCCTCCATCTTTTCTTAAAAATTTTAGGGGGAGGGAAAAACGCCATCATTAACTTGCATGTCTTGGATTCTTTTTTGGTCAATTTCAAAATAACCGGAAACATAATCATAACTTGATGCATGCATACTAATTAAAAATTTGAAGTAAATAGGTTTATACATGTTTCAGACAAGTAATTATCTTTAATTGTTGAACAGTTATACTAGGATTGTTAGTTTGTACATAGATAAATCTATTATGTCCTC
>NZ_JAAATZ010000002.1 GCF_010119235.1 Flavobacterium phycosphaerae
TTTTCCAAATAAACTTTTTATTTTCAATCAATTGCCCAACTCCAAGGTACTTTATGGAAATCGTAGTAATCAATTTCAAACCTGATTTTCTTTTCCGATGAAACCATTCGTTGACTACTACGTGCTCAATGTCCTGATGTGTAGATACAATATTTTGAGCGATAATAGCAATAACCGGAGTGTCTGCTGTTTTATGAAATAAATCTCGCCTCAAAATGAGTAAAATCATAAATTTTATTAACTGTAAAGTCTGTAAAAAGTCTTGTTCTATATTTTTGAGAGTTTTTACTATAAAGCAATACATTTGATGGGATGATCATGCAAATTTTATCAGCAAAAAATAAACCACCCTCAAAAAACTTCAAAGCAAAATTATTATCAGGAATAAGATTTGGTTTTATCTTTAAAAGTTCTAATTTTCGTTTGAAACCGCACTTTTTTGCTTATGCCTTTTATTGGGTTAAATGGTGGATTACCAATGACAAGATTAAATCTCATTGATTGTTTAACCGCATCATTACACCAATCGAAGAAATCTTTATTTTGAATATTTTTTTGACTTAAATCTTTTAATTCAAGGTTATTCCATATTTCTTGAGGAGTTAATTTATCTAATAAAGCAGTTGTTAGACTGAATACACTAACAAGTGTGGCAGTTTTTTTTAAGTCTACACCAAAAATATTGTCTTCCAATATTTCTGAGAAATTTTACTGTCTGGATATTGAATATTATCTCTAGTACTATTATTTATTGCCCACCATTGTAAAAGTCTTTTGAAAGCTGCAACAAGAAAAACACCAGATCCGCATGACGGATCAAAAACTCTAAAAGAATTATCCTTAAAAGTTCGGGTTTATCAAGTGGCATTACTTCATCAATTAGTAGGTTAACTAAATGAATTGGTGTATATACGACGCCTTTCTCTTTGCCTCCTGTATTTCTTACGGACTCAGCTTGAATAAAATTTTCATAAATGGCACTAATTACCTCTGCCGGTAGATGTTTAAAACTGTATTGTTCCCAAATAAAAAGTTGATTGGTTTTCAGATTAATATTTGCTCGAAGAAAATTTGCTAAAAGATTCAAATTAGCATTTGCAATCTGATTTTTTTCAAGTTCAGAAAACTTATCAAATTTTTTCCATTGAATTCATTGGATAAATCATTTAATATCGAAACAAGTAATCCATTTTCAACTACCTCAGCGAATGTTTGTATTTTATGTTTTTTATATAGATTTCTTAAGGTATGCTTGCCCTTATCATCAGTAATATCTTCAAGAAATTTTATTAATATTGAAGTAACTAACAGTTTATCAATAGTCTCAGGTAAAGATTGAGCTCCTGAGAACTCGTAAATTCCTTTCTAACTGTCATTAAATAATCTAGTAGAATATGTATGGACTATTTTTTTCATCTATACTCTCAGTAAAATAAGGCTGTTCCCAAAAAGTACCATTACCAAATAAATATGCTGAAAAACGTTCTTCATTAATACCCTCAATTGTTGAAGTAGAGGCAAGCAATAAATTTTCTAGACTTAAATGCCCATTTTGAACCATCGCAGGTTTCCGAGCATTGATAATATCTGTTCGTGTAGATGATTGGATAATGTAGATTTCGTTTCTCCCTGCACTCCATAAGGCAGCATGCAATTTTATGTGGGCAGGAGTATTAAAGAAACTTTCATCTTTGTAAAATATACATACTGCTGGCTCAGAGCGAACTGGTACATCACTAGCAGTATCGTAATACCTTCTAAATAATATTGCGTCAATTCCTAATTTTTTGGCTTCATTGATATACAAAATTTCAGCATTATTTTTTGCAGCATTTACTTGATTACAAAAAACAAGCCCATTCAGAGCGGTATAGTCCAAAATTTTAGTATCCATAGTTTTGTATTACGGCAAATTTAGTGAAAAGTAAATGTATGATGTTTCCGTTTTCAAGTATATATTTAAAAAATCAAAATGTTTTATTTTTATCAGTATTAATCGTGTCTAAATAAAATTGCAGATCATATAGATAAATAAATTCCGTTGCATCTTGTTCCGGCAATTGAGCCAGTTCTACAAAGTTAATATTTCATAGAATGATTTTTCACCCAAAATGTCTTGCATAATTATATAAACTACATGCAATAAATTCTGATTGTGGCATAGCACAGTAAAGTTTTTAAGTAGACAATCATATCTATTTTTCTTTCGTCTTCATATTCGAAAGGCATAAATTTAAGTTCACTTGCTTTAAGTTAATGTCTTTAAAAACATAAGGTTTGTCCAGACCGGCTCCATTTCATCTATGGATTGTGTAGGTTGTATAAATGCTGTAAACTGCCAGTTTTTGAGTTTAGGTGCTGCATCAACTAATGTTACGACTTGTTCAAAAAACTCCGGGTTTCCACTCCGAAATTACTAATTGAATTGGTTCACTATATTAGCTGGGAACATAAGGATACATTCTAAATCTGTACAGTAATAATGTAAATGTTTGTCAAGCCAAAAGAGAAACATCTTTGGACTTTTGGTTTTTCATTTCTTAAATTTCTCAGGGTGCTTTCGTTGTATTGAATCCATTCCAGAATAGTTATTGTTTTCATAATTGGTTTATTTTCGTTTGTCTAAGTGTTTTGTCATAGGAGATTAAATTACCAGTTCGCGTAATCGCTTCTACTCTTAGGCCGTAATGCATTTCGATTTCTGATGCTGACAAATTGGATGTGATGTGTGTTGGAATCTTTTTACTAATAAAAATGTCGTATCGACTTAAAATAATTTCTGCCATCACATTACATTCATTGCCAAATATTTCAGGTTGTTTCAATACCTAAATCATCAAAGCATATTATTTTAGGGTCACTGTGGTATAATCTACCATTACTGTATTGTGGATAATCTGATATCCGTCCTGGATAAATTCAAAGCTTACATCGCGCAAGGCTTTACAAAAAATTTATGTCTGTTTGGTGATGAATTTCATAAGATTCATTAGTGCGGTTTTTCCACAGCCAACCGGACCAGAAAGTAATATTCCCTTACTCAAATTCACGCCGAATTGATTACAGGCTTGTTCATCCCGAAGGAAATAAGCAATAAGTTTATACACTACCGGGTAGTCAATTTCATATATCTTAAATCCTGGCCAATACAATTCACGACCTTTACTTCGAGCCATGCTATTATTCCTCGTAACTATAATGGCTCTGAATAGTCTTTCCCGTTGAGGTGTTGAATTGTTTTGCGCTGTCTGTTCTTCCATGGTTTATGAATTTAGGTACGTTTAACATCCAGTTCTTTGCTGCAGCTTGCCAGTCAGCCATAGGTGTCTTACCGCCAACCACCAACCGTTACTTTTGAAATAGTTGTAAAACTTATTTGCTTCCAGTTCCGGAAAACTATGTTCTGAGAAAAAAGCTAGAACTTCTTCATAAAGAGGAATGATATCTTTTTCTTTTTTGGCGGAACTTTTTTCTTTTTCTTCTACAAACTCATTTTTAAAAACGGAACGATACTTTCATTTTTTTTGCGAGCTCACCCAAGTTTTCAATGTTTAAATCGTCTTTACTGTTTGTATTGTTTGTATAGTTTATAGAAGGTACTATGCTATTTCATTAACCTGTTCAATACTTGTTTCATCACTTGTACAAAGCTTGTTTACTACTTGTTCATCAACATGTTCAAAATTTGAGGTTGTTTTATCTTTTTTTTGGTGCGGTTTAGGTCTTCTGCAAAATTGAATAAGTAAACGTGGCTGCCTTTATATGGATTAAATGATGGCTCGTATTTTATATAGCTAGAGCATGTAAATTTTTAGGCATTTATGGTAGGTAGCCATGGAACTGATTTTGCTGATGCGCATAATTTCGTCTCTCGAAATGCTTATTGGATGCGGAACTGTTGATATTCCAAAATTGAAATAATGCTATATACAAACTGACATGAGTAGGATTGAGCATTTGTCTTTGGCCACTTTGTCAAAGAATCCGGTTAAGTGTTTGATGTAATTCATAACCGAATTACTTGGCATTAAACAAATTTTGCTCTGAGTTGACCTTGTTAAGCTCTAATACCTTTTCAATGTCTTGATAGGCATAGTATATAGTTCTCCAATTTTGGTATAGGAGAGGGTTTATTAATACGCAAGGTTTGTAGAGTTCCGGGAGAAATGTTGAGTAGTTTTCTAACCTCGGTTGATTTTAACCATTGTTTGGTTTGCTGCTGATTAAGCTGTAATAAATCTTTTAATTCTTTGAGTAATAATACTCTGAATTCATTAAGATCTTCTCTGGTAATAACTTCGATAGCCATAATGTGCGATTTTAAATTGTTATGGCACAAAATTGTTGCTATTGACTTACTTTATTACAGAAGTTGAATTGAAGTTCAGGATTATTTTTTTGAAAAGGTCACAATTTACTGTTTGTAATCCTGCCTTTTTAATTCCTTGATAAAATACAAAGGTGTTAATTCGGTAGCTTTGGTAAAGGCTTCTTTAAATTTTTGAGGTGATTTGAAACCGGCTTCCTCAGTTAATGCTTTGATAGTATAGTTTCTGTATTTAGAATCATTTTTTAACTTGTCGATGATAAACTCAATTCTTAAATCATCAACATATTCAATGTACTTTTTATTGCGGGTTTCAGATATTATCCTTGATGTATAACGTGTATTACAATCCACAATTGCCGCCATTTTACTGAGATTAAAATCTTTGTCGAGATACAGATTACTTTCTTCAAACTTTTCTAATTTTTTGGACACAGCTGCAACTATTTCGGGTTTGATAATTTGTTCACCATCAATGATTTTTTCTTTGATTTCAAGGGGTTTTACTTTCTTTATTTTTTGAGAGATTAAGTTTTTAAATCGCTGTTTTCTAATTTTTCGGCGTTGGTATTGTTTGCAAAATATATAAGTAAATGTAGCAGTCACCAAAAGAAATATAATTCCAAAAATTATATCCAACTTGTTTCGTAGTGAGAGATTCTGTTTTAGTTCTGCGGTAGCATCAGCAATTTTTTTCAGGTCATAATCCCTGTACATATTTTTAGAAAGGTATCTGTAGTTTTACTAACAAAAGTCTCGGCTTCTAAAAGACCGTGTAAATATTTAAGTTGCTCAGTTGTATCTCCTTTAGATTCGTAATACTGAGCCAATAGGTAATAAGCTTCAATCAAATCTTCTTTCATGAACTTATCTTTTTTGAAAGTTTCATCCACCTTCTTGAAGTATGGCACAGCTTTTTCTTTATTGCCTAATTCCCAATAACTTCGACCTAAATACAAGTTTGTAGTTGAGGTATTTGCTATATCATTACTTTGAATGAAATGAGGTAATGATTTATTTAATTTGGAGATTGCATTTTTATAGTTTTTCTTGAAAAATTCGTTTCTTCCCTCGGCATTAGTAAAATATGGGATAATAGTTAGTTCGTCAAGGTTAATGGCTTCACGGTACCCTAAGTCAATTGTAGCTGCAGCCAAGTTGTATTGTTTTGTTTTTATATAACATAAACTAAGTAAATGGAGTGAAAGTAACCTTGGATTACCAGGTTCATGAACCCTAAAATATTCTTCGCATTCTTTTAATAGAGAAATAGATTCATCGTAGAAACCGAGATAATATTTTATTGAGGCAATAGAATATTTGGTTTTGTGAATCAAATATTGATTGTGAGTTTTAGAAATGAATTGGTCCGCAAGGATGTAATTATCCAAAGCTTTTGATTCCTGTTTGAAATGATAGTAAACAATGCCCTTTGTTAAATAGGCTGAACCAATTAGTTCGTTATTACTTGATTTTAAAGCTACTGACATTATACTGTCACAGTAATTTAACCATGTTTTCTTACCAGATTTATACATTACAGTTTTGTATGCTTCAATCACTTTTTCCGGATTATTACCGGCTTTAGCTTTTGACAATATCGAATGACCATAAATTGAGTCCAATTTCTGAGAATCACTATCATTTGAAAGGCGCTCTTTTAAATACTCAATATTTTTACTTTTAAGTGAATCCGGGATAATGAATTGATTTTTTTGGGCAAAACATTTACTAGTTAAAAAGAATACTACTGCAACTGTAATTTGTAAGATTTTCATTTTTAGTTATGTAGGTTAGTAGCTGATTAAAATGAGTGAATATTAAGCATTGTTTATTGAGATTAGAAAAATAGCAAATTAAAGACGAGTGTCAAATAGAAAAATAACCCTACAATGTTAAATGTTTAGATTTCAAGCGTAATAGATTTAACAACAGTGATTTGTGTACGTTTTTGTAGTGAATGATTAATTAATCCTTTCGTTGTTTATCATTTAACATTGTTGAATGGTTGTAGCATAGAGTTGGAAATCAGAAGTTCTGATTTTAGATTTGGTTTGAACAAATTGGATTAAATTATTAACCGCTATTAATGACAATACCAGGATGAAGGAAACTGCTCTAAGATTACTAGAAGATTTAGAAACCCAATTAAAAGAAATAGAATTGGCCAAAAAAGAAACTATCGAGCATGTTGAGGATTCAATCCGGAAAACTATAAGTGTACTTGAAACTTTAAAAACCAATTTTGTAAAGTATAAGTTTGAAAGTAAGAAAGATGAAATTTACTTTTTCAGGGACATTAAGCCACAGTTTGTAAGCAAGTTGATTTATTATAACGAGATTTATAATATCATGACTAATAAACCTTTTGGCGGAAATAAGACACTGAGAAAATACTACACCGGTGAATTAGCAAAACTAAAAAGCTTCTACACTGAAAATGTAGAGTTTTTTAAATACTACCGTAACGGAAACACTTACCTTGATAATAAATACTTTGTACGGGGTAGGTATGATATCAAGTTAACTCTGGATAGCTTTTATTTTCAAGCTGACAGCCGGTTCTCAACTTCGCATGATTTTAAAGTGGCCAAGATAATGGCGAATGATTTAATACAAAGTTATTTGGAAATTGAAATTGCCAAAATAGAAAACAAGGCACCATTGTTTAATCTAACAGAAAGGCAAGTGCAGAAATGGACCGGGACAAAAATTGCTCTGATAGAGTTAGTATATGCGCTGCATGCAGAAGGTGTTTTTAATAATGGAGCCAGTGACTTGAAAGAAACGGCAAAATTCTTCGAAGAGGTATTTGATGTTGATTTGGGACAGTTTCACAGAACCTTTTTTGAAATGAGAGCGCGAAAGGCTGATAGAACTAAGTTTTTAAACTCACTTCGTGATACATTGGTGCGCCGGATGGATGAAGTGGATGAATAAAAAAAGTAGCTTTATTAAGGTTCTATGTTGTCTTTTCAATTATCCATCTATCTAAGAACTCGCTTGCTTTTTGTATGTAATCTAAAGCTTCTTGTTTAGTTTTTGTTAGCCCAGAATGTCCGGCTGAATTTCGTTCAGTGCGTAGATACTCAAGCAAATCAATTCTTAGGTTTACTGGATTGCTAAATGTGTTTGTTAATGCTACCATTAAGTTTGTAAGTTGAGCATTACTACAAGTCGGCAAAGTTGTTGTTCCAAGTATTTTTTTTTCTAATGATCCCTGCATCTCACCAAGCATCCATTTTTTGGCAGTACTAATTGTATGAAATATTTCTTTTATTTCATTTTCTATCGTTCGTCCATACTGAAGTATCACAGGAGAGAAATCACCGGTATTATCAATGTTATGAAGTAAGAATTGTCCTGAGACAAGATATTCTACACTTATAGAAGTTATTTTTAATGGATCGAAGCGTTGAGTTATTATTTGATTATATACACTAACATCTAATTTATTAATATAATCATCAATCTTACTTTGTAGTTCTACTATTTTAATCTCACCTTCTTCTTTACTCTCTTTTAAGGTGAAGAAATCATTTAAAAATTTATCTCTCTGAATATTCAATAAACTCAATTCTAATTTATCATTTACATCAAAAAAACCATCATCAAAAATATTGTAGTCGATGCTTCCATCTTCCTGTATGTAGAAACCTTCTATTTGCTTTTTTTCCGCAGTGACTTTTTTCAAACTTCGTAAATAAAATATTTTTATACTTTTTGAATCTATCGCTTTTTGTGCGACTAAAGTTTGAAATTTTCTTATCAGATATTCACTATGAGTTTCGATAATAAATTGAATGTTGAATTTTTTATTTGCTTCTGAAAACATTTCAGCAAGTAACGACTGCCATTTTGGATGCAGATTTGTTTCAGGTTCCTCGACAAGAAGGAGGCTTGGAAGATAGTAATCACGCATAAACTCACCATCTTCATCATGGTCGTGTTCGGTTCTCTTATTTTTTTCGGAGAGTACACTTATTTGAATTAAAATCAATATGAGCTGCTTAATACCGTAGCCGAAGTCAACTAATTCACGTTTAGAACCTTCTAAAGTTGTTATTGATACAGAAATCAATTGATATTTTGGTCTGTAATCGACTTCAATTTGTTTCCCAATTTCAAAAGCTTTTAGATACTTGTCTATAAAATTAGAGTGGATATATCCAAACGAATTATAATCTTTTAGAAGATTAATAAAGGGAGTGTTTGCTGCCGCATTATAAATCCTTGAATTTTCTTCTTTAATATTAGATATGTACTCTATAGTCGAGATTCTCTGTATTAATCCCTTCCAACTATTTTTAAAACAATTTTCAATGACTGAATAAGTAGTATCATCATCTTCATCATTTTTCCAGATGAGATTATTTCGCAATATTTTTAGTACTCTGCTATAGAGAATATCTTCAATTTCATATGGTGGAAAGAAATAGTCTTCTGCATCAAAATCACGCTCTCCCACATTCTCTTTACCTGTAATTTCATTTTCTGTCCCAATTTTATTTTCAACAAAATCAGTCCAGGTAATTATATCGATATCATTCTTAAATGATTTTATTAGAAGTGAAGGGATAAAAAATAGTTCTTTAACACGATCATCCATTTTTTCTAAAGCGACCCATTTGCTTTTATTTTCTAAATATAATTTGTAGAATTTAAGTAAATCGCTTAGGTAAATTTTTAGCTTATCGAGTTTTATGCTCCATTCAATGTAACCCGTAAGTGGGTTTTCAAATGGTGGAAACCAAAAGGCGGAATGAGAAAATATGTCTTCTTGTTTTTCGGAATTACTTTTTTTCTTTTCATTAAACTCTTGAAGTTCAGCATTAAACTCTTGATTATAAGTCAGTTTTTCGCCCTCTGTTGCATCCCTATATAAAAATGAAAATATAGCAACATTGTCTACTTGATCAATAACTTTAACTCCTCGCAATTTTGCTTTGTAGGTACTCTTGGAGTTTGGAATTGTAAATGACAATGAAATATATAAGCTTTTAATACCCATAAACGTAAATGGAAGTGAAATCTCAACATCTTTAGATTCTTTATTAAATAAAACATTCTCAAAATCCCCTAATAAATGTTCTTGTTGATTTAAATCCAAATCAAACGGATATTGGTTTTCTTTAATACTGTTTTTCAGCATTTGAAGAGATTTTATCAAAGAACTTTTACCCGAATTATTGGCTCCAGTTAATAAATTAATTGGTGACAACTCTTCTAAAAAGCCAATTTCATCATCAAATATTCTAAAATTTTTAATCCAATAATATCGATAGGTCCCATTTGATGGTTTAGGTTAAATGAATTTAGTGAATGTATTTTAACTTAAATACTAAAAACTCAAAATTAAAAAAGTATAATTCATTTTACCCCATTAAATCTTATTATTTATGCATGCTTAATATTAATGCTTTTCAGTGCAAATTTCTCTTTTAAAATTGCCATATCATCACTTACTTTTTTATCCAAAATCTTAGCATAATGCTGAGTTGTTTTTATGTTTTTGTGCCCAAGCATTTTACTGACGCTCTCTATTGGAACACCATTTGTTAGTGTTACAGTTGTAGCAAAAGTATGTCTAGCTATATGAAAAGTCAGTTCTTTTTCAATTTCACAAATAGCTGCTATTTCTTTTAAATAGGCATTCATTTTTTGATTACTCAAAATAGGCAAAAGTACTTCCTGGTTATTGCTTTGCGGATGGTTCTCATATTTATCAATAATCATTTGAGTAATTGGAAGTATTGGGATTTTAGAAGCCGATTCGGTTTTTTGGCGATGGGTGTAAATCCATTTCTCGCCATCAATGCCAATGCTGATATGGGATTTAGTAAGGTTCTTAACATCGATGTATGCCAAGCCGGTAAAGCAGCTGAATAGAAAAATATCTCTAACCAATGCTAGTCTATCCGTTTTAAAATCCTTGTTCAAAATCGATTGTATTTCAGTCTCTGAAAGAAAATTTCTTTCGACTTCTTTAATTTTGGATTTGTAGTTGTTGAAAGGGTTCTTATCTAACCAATCATTGGCCAGACAAATCTTGATTATCTTATTGAAGTTTTTAATGTATTTGACAGCTGTATTGTTGCTGCAGTTTCGAACACTTCTGAGATAAAATTCATAATCGGTAATAAATGCATGATCAATTTGTTTGATATCAACATCAGAAACTTTATATTTCCATTCCAGAAACTCAATTGTGTGCTTTAAGGATGTTGCATAACGTTCTAATGTGCCGGCAGCATATTCTTTGCCGATTAGTTCTTTAATCTTGTTGTTATGGTCCTGAAATATTGGTACAAGCATTCTTGCTCTTTCATTGCTGCCAAGTAGTTTCAATTTTAAGGATTCCGAAGTAACCGGAATGTTTTTATGAACCAATTCCATTTGAGCATCGATAATCTTCATTTTCAGAATATCGAGCTGATTATTAATTGAACGGGCTTCATCTGTAGTGCCCTTCATTTTGCCTGCATCTGCAGACCATTTAGCTAATTCTACGAATCTTCCGGTAGTAAGTTCGATTCGTTTACCATTTACTGTAATTCTTGAATAAATTGGAACAAGCCCGTTTACATTGGTTTTTGCTCTCTTAGCGTAAAAGAGAATTGAAACTTTTGCTTTCATGGTGGTGACCTTTTAGTTATTAATTAATTTAATTCTAAAATGGCTACAACACAAGATGTTCATTTTTTAAGTAGGTTATTGAATAGGCTCCTTAACAGGTTCAATAAAAACTCTGTAATCCCTCATGCATTCTAGCCTGAGGAGAAATTCGGTTACCCAGAATTACCGCAAAGTTTGGGTATCCGAATTTATCCCCTAAGGTTCACGCATTAATGAATAATTTGAAGGATATTGAAAAGAAAAAACCCTTTATATCCTACGGATTAAAGGGTTTTAATTAAATTTGCTGTTAAGCTAGCGGAGAAAGAGGGTTTGTAACTTACCTCTCAATATGGTGTAAACAGTAGCTTTGTAAATTTAATATAATCCGGGTAACCGAATTTATCCCCTATTAATTAATCCTAGTAGATTGCATTAATTTGTGAATTGTAAATTTACAAAATCCCTATTGAAATTCAAAACATTTCGGGCAAAACTACACTAAAAAATGAAGTGGTTTTTAAAGTGGTTAAAGAGTCGGGAGACTAATATTTCTCCACTTTCAGCATTTGCATAATCATCCAAATATCGCTTTTTCAACTTGTTCAATATTCAATCCTGTATGATTACAGAATTCTTCAATTGTGACAAACTTTAGGGCTTTATTATGGCTCTTTGCTATCTCATGCAATAATCTAAGACTTTGGCGGTAGCTTTGACCTGTAACGAGCTCTACGTCGTTTGTGGTGATGCATATACGCCTTTTCATCGCTTTCATACTCTAACCATACCTTTAACTAGGCTTTGACTGTCTTCAAAGTGCTAGTAATCATTTCTAAGAACTGACTAAAGTTAATAAAAATTGTAATTGCTTCGACAAAGGCAAATTACTGGCTTTTATTGCTTGTATTAGGTGACAATTTTGTCGAATGCTGACAATTTTGTCGCATTGGTATTTCTGGTATGGGGTAAGCTTTTATATGTGCTGCGTTTGTCTAAATTTTGTTCTTGAATCAGTCGAAATTATGTTGCAACGATAATCGAAATGAGGAGTGAAAATGAAAAGGAGTATTAATCGTAAAATGTAGAAATTATGGCTAGACAGACAGGCATAATTAAGTTAAAAGGTACTATCGGAGGTATGACCTTTTACAAGACTTCCGCAGATGGACATTTAGTTCGTGAAAAAGGCGGAATTGAGAAAAGCAGAATCGACAGCGATCCTGCTTTTCAGCGAACCAGAGAGAATGGTTCGGAGTTCGGGAGAGCCGGAAAAGCCGGTAAACTTTTGAGAACAGCGCTGCGCCCATTGTTGCTAAATTCTGCCGATGGCAGAATGGTAAGCCGATTGACGCAAGCCATGGTAAAAGTAATCCAAGCTGACACGGTTAGCGACAGAGGATTACGAAATGTAATTGATGGAGAAGCTGAACTACTGTTCGGTTTTGAATTCAATATCAGAGGTAAACTGGGTACTAGTTTGTATGCTCCATTTGTTGGAGCTATTGACCGCGTATCAGGTGAAATCACAGTTGATTTAGCATCATTTGTACCATCAAATATGCTTGCAGCACCGAGTGGAACCACTCATTTTAAAATCATTTCTGCCGGTGCCGAAGTGGATTTTGAAGCTGAAACGTATGTGGTTGCAACTTCTGAAACAGCAATTTTGCCATGGGATGCCACTGCAACAGCAGTTATCAGCCAAACCAACGCTGTAACAGCTGCAAGCACTAAGCCATTGTTTTTGGCTTTGGGTGTTGAATTCTATCAGGAAATCAACGGGCAAATGTATCCATTGAAAAATGGTGCATTCAATCCGCTTTCTATCGTGAAAGTTGATAGCGGTGTGTAATGGTTCTTGAATTGACCAGAACTTATTTCCCCGAAGGAACCAATGGGAAACTCGAATGTGAGGGCAAGAAGATTTGTAATACAATTGAATTGCCTTGGAAGAAAAATGTGAGGAGAGTTTCCTGTATTCCGGAGGGGAAATATTTTATTAAAAAGCGGTACAGTGGCAAATTTGGTTGGCATTTGGAAATCTTAGGTGTTGAAAATAGAAGCTTGATTTTGTTTCATCCTGCGAATAATGCACAAAAGGAATTGAATGGCTGTATTGCTCCTGTAACGAAACTTTCCGGACCAGGTTTAGGGTTAATGTCTCGAAAAGCTTTTAAAAGTTTAAAGGACATGGTTTATAAATCTTTAAAACGAAAGGAAAGTGTCGAGTTAATTGTTAAATCTTAATTCCATTTGATATGAATGTAATTAAAGAGCAAAATCACCCACACCGAAATTTTTTAAAGTGCTTCGAAATATTGGATTAGTGTTGGCAGCGGTTGGCGGTACGATTTTAACTGCACCAATATCCTTACCAGTGGCAGTAGTTACTGTTGGTGGTTATGTAGCAGTAGCCGGTGGAGTTCTCTCTGCAGTGAGTCAGCTGACCACAAAAGAGGACCATCCTCAAGATGTTCAGAATGACAACAAATAATTCAACTCTGATTGGTACTGCCGGAGGAACATTTTTAAGCATAGTGCCAAATATACACTCTGCGGATGTTCTTAAAACAGTTGTTTTGGCCGGATTAGGCGCTGTAGTCAGTTTTATAGTGTCGTTAGTACTAAAGAGAATTTTAAAGAAGCACAAAGAATAGTTTAACCTTAGTTGTGGTGACCTTTGGGTTAAACAAGATGAAAGCCTAGTCCTTAGACCAGGCTTTTTTTATTGGCATTCCTCACACAAGTTCAGAATTACTTCTTCGACTACTACTGCAGAAGTATTGGTAACAAGTCCATGATATTTTGCGCAGTCTGTTGCTTTTTTTCGACAGTCAAAAACGCCAAAGAAAACGCGTGAGGCTTTCGATTTCCAAATATCCGTTTGGTAAAGGATGAAAAGTGTCATAGTATTTGCTTTTAGTTGATTATTTGCAATAGCGGTAAAGAATTACTCTTCGCATTTCATTAATAAGGTTTATATTTTCTTGGAATTGCTTTTCTTTTTGTTCCAGAAGCTTTAAAGCTGCTACATGCTTAACATGTTGCTCGTGTTCTTCTATCATTGCTTTGGCTCTTGGATTGAATTCTTTTTTAAAATCCTGTAGCCTTAAAAACGGAATTACTGAACCGGTTAGATATTTATGCCAAAATCTTGTTTGCCATAGACTGAAAGCAACAAAATAGAAGTTTTCACAATCCTCTTCATTTTGGAAGATTATTGCAAAACTGTTTGTATATGCCTCTTTATTAGGCTTACCGCTGTTCAGCCCTTTGTTAAGAATAAAAATATGAGGACTTGCATAACAAGTGCCTATACGGTGGGATTTGATGATGAAATTCGTCATGGCTTCGGCTTTAAAGTCTAGTGCTCCGCTATGCTTCGCACACAAAATTTTTCAAAAGAAAAAAGAGAAAAAAAGAAAGCCGGTCGTCCAAGTGGAGGGTTTCAAAAAAAGCAAGTTTTTTGAAAAAAATACTACCCGATAAGTTCTACAGAACGCTAGGCATCGAGCTAAAAAAAATGTTTTATGGAATGGTATGGGTGGAGATTTTTTTCAAAACCCGAAGGGCTTGAACTTGCTTTTTTGAATACCCGGAACTTATCTTTGCTCTCTTTTTTATTTTTTTTTATTTTGATTTCCAAATCCACTTATTGTTAGATAATCTTGGTGCACTCGAATAGCGGTCGCGTCGGAAAGGGTATAAAATTCCGGAACGGATTTTATACTCTTTCTTTGGTTTGGTTTTATGGGTGCCGGAGATAGTGTTTAGTGCACTGGTGTCAGTGTTCAGAAGGTTTGTTGTAAAATAATCAGGAAGGCACTTATAAAAGCAATGCAAATACTTCCTATTTTATTCCGCAGGTGTTCTGGCAAGTGTATCATTTTTTATTTGCTAACCGGGTAATTTGTGATTGCTTTTATGGATAGCTGATGCCATGAAATAATGTACAGTTTGCAGAATACTGTTGCCAGAACAAATGTGATTTGTAACGGTGTTGCATCTGCTATCGTGAAAGCAATGTATACTGTTGTTATGAGCAAATAAAGCAATGATACTCTTGCTTGGTTTTGGTTTTATGGGTGCCGGAATTAGTGTTCAGTAATCAGTAGCCAGTATTCAGCGGTATAGTTGTAAAGTATTAGGGAAGGCACTCATAAAAGCAATGCAAACACTACCGATTTAAGCGTTTAGCTGATAAAGACAGTTAAAGAGAAAGTTAATAGAAATTGAGATAACCGGAATGCTTCTATTGAAAAGGTAAACGTTGTTTATGGCGGCGGTGAAGTGGTGGTTTTTTTAATAGCTGGGTGATGCGATGGGAGCTATTAAAAAAGTTGCCGCTGAACCGCCGACGAGAGCGTTGGGTGCGCGGCTTTTTTACATAATGTTGTTATAGTTCATGATTTGGGTTCTACAGATGCAGGGAGTTTCTTTATGAACTATAACGCCACATTATGTAACTAAGCTTTGGAGAAAAAATTACCGGCGCAAGTCACGCAGTGTACGTGTTATTGCATCAATAACTGTGACGGTAATTTTTTTAGGAGCGTTGGGAAGAAGTGGCAAAGGAATTTATAACGTTCCGACATTGTGGAAGGCTACGTACTAAGCAACTATTTTTATACCACTAAGATAAAATTACCTGCGAATTGTAAAAGTGAACTCACAACAAAATCCGCAATTGCGTACAGGCTGTTATAGGCAGTTGACTTATGTTTTATCAAACATTTTTCATACATTTAAAACTGGAAGAATAATCCAGATTTATTCTCATTATATATTCATCTTCGCCAATAAATTCATCCAAGAATCTTTCAGAAAAACCGCTTCCTCCAGAATCCCTTGCTTTGATCAAAACATTAACAAGAGGGAAAAATGTTCGTTTATAACTACCCAAATTACGAAAACATTCATCATATTCAAGAGTTTCCCTAGTGTCACAAATAATTAAAAAGCCACTACCTTTACTCATTCTTCGTACACATTCTAGTCGTCCAGTAAAACTTGCTATTTACCATTCTTATTAATTCTTCCACACGTGCGAAATAAAATAGGTCTTGTTGTTGGTAGATAATTCTTTAAAACAATATCCCAGACATCGAAAAAAGCTTTTCTTTTTCCATCTGGACCAGTACGAACCCAATTACAAATGAATATTACGGTAGAGTCTAAAATGGCAGTATCTTTCTGTAAAATATCAATTAGGTTTTGAGCTATTTCATTCTTTTGAGTTCTTGTTATTCGATATTGAAATTCATCCATTGTTTCTTGATTGAGCGTAATCTTTTTTACAATTGTCCATAACTGTTTCCCCGCTGCATGTAGTTGCGAAGTTCGGAACGGATTATTCTCTGTTAAAGATAAAAATTATTGCGAAACGTAAATGTGAACTTACCACAAAACTTGCAATTGCGTGAAATGGCTATTATCAGCTGGCTTATTGCAGGGCCACATCAGAGCACACATTAATTTCAAATCGCCCAAAATGACTTTTTGTGTATCCTTCTTCAAAACCTTTCAACTCACTTAATAAAATAGAAGTTTCAGGTCTGAAATTCATAATGTAATTTTCAAAACCTTCTTGACTGATTTCACTTGTTGTGTCAATGTCAGCAAAGCGTTTCGGATTTGTGTAAGCAAAGCTGCTCGACAGATGTGAACAATATCCGGTGTCTTTTATTTCTTGAACAGGAAAAACAATATTAATGAATTTGGAATAATCAGCATCTTGATTTAAATGAGCCTTTACGGAAAAATATTTAATAGCATTCAATCTTTTATTTTGTCGAACCCAATCTAATAAATACTGAGGTATTATATATTCGGGTTTGAAAGTTGCGTCAGTATTTAGAACTTTGATACTACAACAAAAAATCAAAGGCCATTTGATAATATAATCAAGTATCATAGAATCCCAACCATCAATTCCTTCTTCCATAATTTCACTTGTTTTATTGATGAGAGTAGCCAAGCTTTTCGGTGTTAAAGAAATATCTAAAGCATTTAATTTCATAAAATCCTTTATTTCAAATCTTGAAAGATAAAAGTCATTAAAATCAGGTCTATCTAATTCTTCCCAACAGACATATGAAGAATTAGCAAGGTAAAGGCAGGGTAATCCTGGTATACTAAATCTTTGTGTAGTTGCTTTATGTCTTAATTCAAACGGTAGATGAAACATTCCATCTCTATCGACTTCTTTTCACTTTTTCTACCTCTAAATAAAAGCCTGTTTTCACCTAAAGGATGACTGGCGTCAAATTCACTTACTAAATACTTCTCTATTTGTTGCATGCCTTTGTCAAAATGAGAATAAGATTTAGAAACGTAGCCTAGGTATAATTGTCTATAAGATTCTAGTAGTTCATCGCATAAAGTATGAATTTTTGGCTTAATAATTTTCAGTTTATCGACAATTGTACCTTCATCAATATTTTCTAAAATCTCTAAATATTCTTTAAAAGATTTCTCTATAAAACTTAAAAATGTAATGGGTTTGTCGTAGGATTTTGGCAACTGAAATGAGCCTTCTTCTATTGCTTGTATTGAGTTCATATTTAAAGGTTTGAAAACTAGCTGCTAACGTGCCGCCGCTTGGCGTAGTAGCGGCAAGTTAAAGAAAAATGTGATAAGAAATGCTTATGTCTAGAGTATTTTCCAAGAAAGACAAACCAGCTATTACGCCAAACGGCTGTTATGCTATGTTATTCTTTTTTACTATTTAATACTTCTGTAGCTTTTTGAATTCCAAGTTTTTCAGCTTTTCTAAGTGCGTTTTCTCCTTTTTCCATTTGGTCGTCATAAAGTAAGTAATGCCAATTTCATATAAAGCTTGTCCATGATCTGGTTTATCACTTAAAACAATTAAATAATCTTCGATTGCTCCTTTATAATCTTTGAGCAATCCTCTTGTTTTAGCTCTAAAATTATACACTGGAATCATTTTTGGTTCTATTTCTATACACTTTGAAAAATCAAAAAAAGCTTCATGATATTTTCCATTGCGTAATCTTGATTCACCACGTTGAGTGAAATTCATATAGTTTTTCGGGTCGATGCTAATAGCTTTTGTAAAATAATTTCTGCTTTATCATATTCTTTAAGTTCCATATAACAGTTAGCTAATGTTACATAGTTCCGCTCCTTGTCAGGTTCAATAAGAATTAGTTTTTCGCCAATAGGAATACAAGCTTCAAATCTATTTAAAGCAAATAGGCATAACAGTTTATGTGCATTTGCTTCTAAAGAATTAGGATTAAATTCTAAAGCTTGAGTAAAATTCAAAATAGCTCCTTCAAAATCTTTGTTTTCGAGAGCAATTTCTCCAAGTTTAAATGCAGATTCAAATGTTGTTGCGTATACAAATTTTTTAAAGTCTTTATAATCCATTCTTCTTATTTATTAGGGAGTTCTGATAATATCGCATAACTAGTAAATATACTCAAGTTTACACAACTTATTCAAACAAATGTTAAGATTAAAATATTGCAATTTGAGTAGATATGAATATTGATTTATGATTAATTATTAACAAGTTAGTTCAAAATAAAACCATTTAAATGAATAAATGGTTTTAAAATACATGTAAGTAGATATTAACTAAAAAATGAAATGCAGTAGTCAAATAAGCCTACTGCATTTTAAATAGCCTGATGGAAGTGGCACGAAGTAGAACGGACAGCAGGAAAATGGAAGCCTCGTATTGCCCGAGCCATTCGCTCATAATAAAGAATACTAAGCTGAGGATTGGAGAATAGTAGTTGTACTGTAGTTATATTCAGGTATAGGTTCCGGTTTATCATCAACGTTTAATTTAATTCTATGTACTTCATCGAGAAATTCTGATTCACCTTTGGGCATTAACTGTAATGCAAGTTCTATGATGTTTGCAAAATCAATATTAGGATTACCTACAGTATCTGAAATATAGGGTTCTTCTGTTTGCCAAGCTACACAACATAATTTCATTAGGTCTGAAACTGTCGCATATAGCGACGAATAACTTGAAAAGTTAATCGTAATTTGCCAGATATCGTCTCGCTTGGGATGTTGCTTCATGGAATTCAACAACCAGTCAGAATTTTAAGGAGTTTTTCAAATTCAGCTTTCATATGTTTAGATTTTAAATTGCTATTAGCAGTTTGCTAACTGTGAAGGAAGAGATAGATAAATGTTTTCCTCGATAAAATCCGATGCGATTGAACTTGCTTCCACCGGTTGTAATATTGATTCTCTTATGTAATCTAATAAATCAGCTTCTTCATAAGGTATCAAGTCTAAAATAACACCCAAGACACCCGCTATATTGTTGATGGTTCCGGTATATGTGCTGAACCACCGTGGTCACCAGCTTCTAATGCTAAAATGGAAACTTTAACGATATCGGCAATAAGAAACATTACATCGGAATAGCCGGAGAGGTTTAATTGAATAGTGTCACGTTTCTTTTTAACATTTTGAGATTCCAAAAGAACGAAGTACTTAGCTGCTAAGTCACGCAGCTCTGGCGCAGTGTTGAGAATTTGTTGTCATGGTATAATAGTTTTTGTGTTATCTATTCGTTCTAGTTCTTGAAGTGCTATAGTATTAGCTTGTTTGTAGAAATTTTGGCAGGCATTAAGAATCCATAAATAATCCTCTAACTCTGCATTTAGCCTATACCAATGCCTTAGCATTGATGGTGGAGCACACAACATTTTATATCTTTTTGTTGCCAATTCAGATTGTTGCGAAAAGATTTCAGATGGCAGTGTTGTAAAATGGCCACATAAAAGAAGAAGATATTTTAAACTATACTCATTGGGCATATATCCCATAAAAACACGGATTAATCCAAGAACTATTTGTTCTATAGCTATGTGAAGATTGGCTATACTACATAGTACAATTTCCGGATTTTGAGTAATGGAAACTGATTGTAAATAAAATCAGCTACAGCAGAACATTTAAGCCAGTAATCACGGTCTATATTTATATCGCGATAAAGTATTCCATTAGATTTTATAAAAGGAGGAGCCGATTTATCTATATACAAACGCTGACCTTTTCTAAAGACTTTATCAAAAAACAATTGTTGGTTTAATTGATTTGATGCTAAATCAGTTGGTTTATGGATTAGTAGCGATACTGAAATAATTTTCCCTGAACGTTCAGCTATTAAATTAGCAATATCAGTAGATCCACCCGGGTATGCCTTGTCCGAAATGATTAAAATATCAAAATGGTGAATGGCCGTGTTTCTTTCTAATTGAGATTGAAGAATATTAGAAGTAATAGATGAATTATTCCTATAACCAAATACAAAAACGGTACATGGATTGAGTCTTTTGTTAATTGAATCCAGGGTAAGCTGAATTTCTTCGAGAGGTAAAATTGTTGTTTCCATCGTGCATGTAATTTTCATGCAATTAGTAACGTCAGAGGGGTATGAAACAAAATAGGTTGTATGTAACAAAGTAAAATTGTTATCCACAAATGCCTGCTAGCCTAATTATAATAGGTTATTTCACGTATAATGTGGTACTGTAATATATCGTCAATATAGGAATGCATTTGAATCCAATTTCCATTTTTGTCATATTCATGGTGAAATGTTTTTTCCAACCATTATCTTCAAACATTCACAACTAATTTCAAGTTTCTTTCATTACAGTTTCAAGGTAACATAATTCAGTTTTACCTGTATTTTCATTGATATCAAAAGTTTTAATTGTATTTTTTTTTTTTCGTCAAATTCGAATTTATTCCAATAGACAATACCATCGCTATCTCGTTCTAACTTTCCTCAATAATTCTATTTTTATCGTCGTAACAAACTGTATAAGTACCATTTTCAAAAAGATCAGAATCACTTGTATATCTTATCGTTTCTTTGTTTTCGTAATAATTGTGTTTTTGTTGTTCAATTTTGATACTATTAAATGGCTCATATTCAGTATAAGTTTCTAACTCAACTTTGTTATTACCATTATATGATATTGTAGTTTCCCCAAGAAGTTTGTTTGTATTCAGTTCAGATTTTAGTATTCTTATTAACTGATTGGATTATTATAGAAAACTGTAATTTGCTTTTACCTTTGAACTTTCTTCAATCTTCTCAGTAGATTGCCTTCTTTTGAAAATGTAAAGCGAAAAGAAGTGACACTTTATTCATGTGCAAAGCCGGTTCATTTTGAATATCAACTTTAGATTGTAAGTATCCTGCTTGATTTGATAAATTCCGTTAGCATATTGTTTTGAGCACTATTATAATCTTCGTAAAACATAGTTTAATGAGTTTTAAAACTATCCATTTGTCTTCAATTTACCGGCAATATAAACTTCCATGAAATACAAATCATAGTCTAGTTCTCCGGAATTACAATTACTCTGTAATCTTTAATTTTCACCTGTTGAATTTTTAATAATTCAGTGGTAATTCATTTCGTAAACCTTTATGTCCTGAAAAATGTTTTGCTTTTAAATATGAAAAACTAGTTTCATTGTGTTTAGTACCCCAAGCATGTTGATATAATCTTCTAAATACTGTTCGAAATACCTACATAAATTGAACTATTTATTATTTTCTTGTAATTCACCAAATAATAAGTCCTTTTAGTTCGTCTAGTTTATTGCTTTTTTTGCTAGTTTGGAATTACAAGTTACTGAAGTTTAGTTAGAAATCCTTTTGTTTATGACCTTTTCGGTCTGGTACAGTTCTTTTACAGATAGACAATTTGGATTAGAAAGTGTTGTTAATATTTTCAATTACTCTGTCACATTTCTCAATTAACTGTGTAAAATCATTAGGAAACTTTTCTTGGTTGTAATTCATAGGTTAGTTTCAATTATGGTTTGTTTTGAAAATACGCAGTACTCCATTTTACCTCCAATTGTAAATAACGCAAATCATTGTCATGAATTTGCTGTATGCAAATCAAGTGATTGGACTAATACATTGCGGTCAAATTCTAATAAATTGGGAGTTTAATACTTGGTAAATACCATTGGCTCTGAGATAGCTTTTAATATGAATTAGTAAGTTCTGAGTAGAATACTTTCCTCCATTAAGCGGTCATTTCATTATTTGCTCTTATACCATCTTTGTCGCTCTCGGAATTATAATTACATCAAAATTGATTGCATTGATGTAATAAGAAATAAAGCGTCCTCATAGAAGCCTGAAAAGTAAGGTTTAATCTGTAACAAATTCATCTTCATTTATGTTTGGAAATAATCCTAAAATTCTTGGATAAACTCCGGCGGATTTGCGTTAGGATGCTCTTTTACAAAAGCTCTTATTTTTCAAGGTATTTTTCTTTTTTTGTTTTTAACGTTCCTTGAACCCCTAAAGCATAGTTTACACCCAATAACAATTTATTTTCATCGTCCACCGATCGAGTTTATTTTCAGGAAGTGTTATAGTCCTTCTTTTATCACTTGCAATAATGATAAATCATTGTGAACTATATTGGAAATTAATGTCATTAGCTATGTATTTTTGAAGAGTCAAAAACATAATAAGTGTCTTTTTTTATAATTATGATCGTAATACGATATCCTGCAAACACTATCATATCGATATTTACTATCGACTCAGCTATTATTAAATCAATTACTTTGTCAATTACAGGAAGAGGGACAACAAACCATTCCGAGGAGTTATTCGTCTACCATTTTCATCATAGATATCCACATTTAAACATACCTCAGCAAAAAAGCGATGTAACAATTGCTCAAATTATGTGGATTAATATTATAGCATTTAATTGTTGAAACAATGTGAACATCTGCCATAAGATAAGTTGGTTCTTTTTGGCATTCTTCACTCTATCTTTAACATCTACTTTAGAGAACCAATTTTATAAAGTCTTTAATTGATGCAATATCTTTGTTTGTCGATTTGGATTTTAGAATGTAGATCCAACCAGTTTCAGTATCATCTTCATTGACATGTTTGCGTTTTTAAACAATTCATTTCTATTGAGCTATCTGTTTCTGTAACAATTTTTCCATTGTTTAGAAGTTGTTTACCCAATGAACGATACAGCATATTACTTTCAGTCCCATTTTCAAAAATGATTCTAGTACGACCATCTTTTCGAACTCTGTTTCCGGAAGGAATTTTTCGCTCTTTTCTTCTACATCTACGCGCTCAAGAAATAGTAATATGCCATCTAAATATAGAATCTTCCCTCTTCTAAGTTAGTTTCGGTACTGTCAAATGGTTTTAATTTCTCAACCCTTTTCTTAATTCTTCATGACTTTAAGAAGGCAGGTTCATAAGTGGTAAACTCGGAATCTTTAATAGGTTTTCTTCTTGCAACAAAATCAGCTTCTTCTCGATCTTTTGAACTTGGAACGTTTTAGTTTAAAAATTTCCAATGTATCGTCAGTATCTAATAGACCAAAATCATCGTCATTCATTATATCTGCTATCGAATTATTTCAATAACTGCATTGCCTAATAAGTTATGAGTATCATGTGGCTTTAAGATTCTATATTTTTTGATTAGACCTTAACTCTTTTAATCTCACGCCTAAAGTTCTTTCTGAAACCACATAAACATCTGCTTTTGGTTCTCTTTTATTTTTTTCAAAAAAGCATTGATTTCCTGGAAAAATCTATTATCTTTCGTCCTCTGATTTGATATTTGATACTTTGGGCTTTGAATCTAAATACCAAATTATCATCGTTGAAAATGTTTCTAGTGTTTTCTTTTTATTCATTGCCATAGCTTTACGTTTCTGTTCCCGCAAAAATATGATGCTTCAGCTAATCTTTTTTCTTGGATCAAAAGACTGTATACTTGGTTCAACTCCCGTTCTTATCTTCCAATTCTTGATTTAGGCCAAAGTAAAATTGCTTCTTCCTCTGTCATTTGAATTCTAGTAGCATCGATGGTTTCTTGAATTGCTTTGAATACCGAAGCGTGACCGATTTTGACAATATTTCAAATGCTTTCTGAAATGGATTATAGTGTCAATTAAATCAATATTGATATCATCAATATTTACAAAACTGTCTGCCATTCTGATAAAGCGTTTGTCACCTTGTGTTTCTATATGACCATTCTTAATTACAGAATCCACAACCACATGCTGACGAACTTCTTCAACTTCTTCTTCTGTTAAGTCAGGATACGTTCTCTGATAATTTTAGGAATCAGTACTTTATTATTACTTCCGGGTCCACATTACCAGGCAAAGCTTTTTCATTACATCATCCTGTAGATAGTAGCTTTTAAATCATTGATATCTGATTCAATATTTCTCTTACTCTAGATGATGAAGGTTTTTAAATCCATTAATCCGTATTGTATCTTCATCGTCTTCACTATCATCCTCGGGAATTTAGGTTTAAATTTAAAGTTAGGAGCCAAAACCTGTTCCATTATAAAATGCCGTAATTGCCTTTAACATATTATTTACTGATAATTTGACTTCGCCATCTTCTGCATCAGGTTGCGCAATCAAATTAGTAAATTGGGCATGAGTTTTATTTTCACTATCTCTGGTACATCTTCCGATGATTTGAATGATCTCCGTTAATGAACCTCTATAGCCAACTGTCAAAGCATGTTCGCAGAACGGCCAGTCAAAACCTTCTTTTGCCATTCCTAAAGCAATTATAATATCGATATCTTCCGGATTATTCGAAACTCGTAAATACTCCTGAATTTTGTCTCTATCTTTTTGGTTGTCATGGACTAAATCTGCAACCTTTAATAAATTGCCAGTTTTATTACTTCGAACAAACAATACACCAGTGTCTGGATCTTGATATTCTAAATCACCTAGACTATCAATTATTTTGTTTACTTCCTCATATTTTTCTTTAGTAGATTCACCAGAATTGACACTTGGAATATGAACAATTGTTTTTTTGGTTTCGTCTAAATATTCATCAATAGCAGAAGTATATCGTCCTTGATAAAAGTGATAACCAATACCTAAAGATTTTAAATGTTCATATCCATTAAGTTGTTCATAGTAATTGTAAGTAACCTTGATGAATTGTCTCTCGGATTCAGGTAATAATACAGGTACACTATCACCTCTAAAGTAAGAACCAGTCATAGCAACTATATGTGCTGTAGATTTAGCCATAATGGCTCTTAATACTTCTCCTAATCTATTATTTCCATCTGCAGAAACGTGATGAAATTCATCTATAGCAATAACAACATCGTTGAAAGCTTTTTCATCAATGCCTTCGCAAGCAAAGCGCAGCGTTGCATGTGTACATATCAATAGTTTTTCATCACTTGCTAAGAAATTATTAAATGCTTTTACTTTACTAGAATCACCACCCGGTGTACATAAATTGTATATTGGATTGGGTTCCCAATCAGCAAAGAAACCGTATTTAGATAATGCTGTTTTCCAAATGAACTACCAATGGAACGCTCAGGGACTGCTACAATTACTTTTTTTAATCCTTGATTAATTAGCTTGTCTAATCCAATAAACATTAAAGCACGAGATTTACCTGATGCGGGTGGCGCTTTAATCAATAAATATTGAGCTGAACGTGCTTCAAAAGCTCGTTCTTGCATTTCTCATACCAAACTCATTTGTGCTTTTGCTTTTGCCAGTTTGGTTATATTGAACATGTACTATATTTGGCATGTTTATTTAGCTTTTTTCGTTTTTTTATCTTTTGAAACAAATTATTTTTTGTCGTCATTTCACCGTACAATTTGAATAAATACTCCAATCTTTCAACATCACTTTCAAATGGCTTTAAGCGGTAACACCTCTCAATTGCAAGGTCTAATTCCTTATGAGCCTCTTTTAAGCCTGACGGCATTTTTATAGGATCGTAAAGTTGTGCTAATGTCTTTTGAGGATATTTGGCTCTCTCATCTAACACCTCAAAAACATGTAGATTGATTTGCTCTTTTTGCTTTTCATTAATATTTGGAAAAGGGAAAGTGTTTATACACAAGCCTGCTGAATAACGATAGTCCGTTTTTAATTTACCTCCAATAGCTTTAACCCAAACCATATGAATTGCAGAGGATATTATACCAAAATCCAAGGTTGTACGTTATATATTGCCAAAGCTGAATCTGAAATTATGAAATTTTCATCTAGAAAATCAACAGGGATATATTTTCTGTTTTCAGAGGATACTCTTGGAACAATAATTGAATTTGTTTCCTGATGTCTTATTTCTGCAAATTTAAAAGGTATACTCGCTAACTCTTTTGTCGATTCACGTTTACTTTTATTTCTTATATTAAATGTTAAGTCAATTCTTTTCTTTACTTCGGGAATTTCATATGCTAAGTCTTTATTTTCTGAAATCCACAAACAGTATCTTTCTTTACCTCTGATTAATTCTAAAGAACCTATTAGTTTTTTAATCAATAAATGGGCTTCCGGGTTTATTGAAAGTATTTCGTCTTTTTCGTCTTTAGAAAGTATTAAAAAACCATCATTGGCCATGCTTCCAAAATTTATTTCAGGTAAATTTGAAATACTTTTTGTCTTTTTAGATATAATTTGTGGATTACCTTCAACTAAGTACGGACTTATATTTTCTGCTTTTTTCTCAAAATTATCAATATAGATATATTTCTGCTTATTTGAGACGTTTCTAAGACCAACAATAATAACATAAACTCCAGCATTTCCCTTTGCATTATTAGTCCATTTAAATGATTGATGTGCAAAGTCAATTTCGATAGAATCTGATAAAATATTTGGCCATATAAGGGCTACTTGTTCTCCTTGACAAATAGAATTTGTTGATACAAATGCACATTTCGCATTTATGCCATCAATATATTTTTTTCCTAAATAAAACCAGCTAGCGATATAATCCATGTTATTGTACCCTTTGACATTGTGAAATACAATACTCATATCTTCTTTTTGCACTTCATCTTGAAGCCTGGCACCAAGGTACGGATTTCCTAAAATATATATTTCATTTTCATTTTTAACTGGGCATGCCAATTTCCAATCTACTCTAGTTGCATTGCCGGATGTTATATGTCCGGCTTCTTTTAATGGTAGATTGGTCTTGCACGACCGAAATCAAAAAGTTCATCGATGAATATTTTGTTCATTTGATGCTCTGCTAACCAAAGAGAAAGTATAGCCATTTCATGAGCAAAATCATCAAGTTCAATACCATAAAACTGAGATAGTTTGATTTCTGTATAAACGGTTTCTGTTTGATATGACTGCTTACTTTCTTTTTTCAATAAATCAATCTGTTTCCAAATTTCGATTTCAAGTTTTCGTAATTCTTTATAAGCAATGATTAAAAAATTTCCACTACCACAAGCAGGGTCGAATACTTTTATTTTTGAGAGTCTAAAGATTAACTTACGGAGTTTATTTGGATTGTCTTTACTTTTTCCGAATTCTTCATACAATTCATTTAAAAACAAAGGTTCAATAACTTTCATAATATTTGGAACTGATGTGTAATGCATTCCAAGGCCGCTTCTATACTCTCGTTGACTACCGCTTGAATCATTGACCCAAATATATCTGGATTTATTTCACTCCAATTTAAATCTCCACATTCTAAGATAATTTTCCTTGCTTTGGTTGAAAAGGTTGGAGAATGAAGTATCTCTAAACAAACCTCCATTTACATAAGGAAATGCTTTTAAATAATCAGGTTCTGAACTGTTGTCCTTAGTATTTAATACATGGAAAAGTCTATCGAGAAAACTATGTACATCGCTACCATCTGTTTTTGTGTGTTGAGCAAGTGTATTTGTGAAAATACCTTCATCTTCAAATATTCCAGTATCCTCAGCAAAAAAGCAAAACAATATTCTAGATAAAAAGATATTTAAGTTGTGACCTCCATCATTATAGATATTCGGATTTTCATGTACAAGGATATCGTACAGTTTTGCCATTTCATATGATGCCTTACGGTCAGCATGGTTGTCATTTTTTTGTTGGTATTTTTCCTGACCTGACCATGGCAAAAAGAAGTCAAAGCGTTTATTAATCTCTGAAATAGGAGTATCAAGAGTTAACCCAGTCTAGTATCTTTTGCTAATAAAGTTTTATAGTCAGTAACTATAACAAAACGAGGATTATGTTTTAAATCTTCCTCACTTTTTGTTAAATCATCGATAGTTGTAAGTAGTTTATCTGATACTACTTCTTTAAATAACACTTTCTTTTTATATAAACTTCACCCTCTTTATTAGATAAATTAAAATCTCCTTTTTTTAAACGGGTAATTGAAGTTTTTGAAATACCATAAGCGACTAAAAGATCATAGATAAAATTTTCATTATCAATTGATTTTACAAGTTCGTTGAGGTTTTTTTCTATTTGAGTGGAGTTCATTTTTAATCTGAATCAATTTCTCAAACTTAGTAATAATCTTCCAAATAGTCATTGATTTGAAATGCATTTTTAATTAAAATGCATCAAAATAAAGTATATTACAAATAAACTAATTAAAATAAAAAACCTCCAATAAAGGAGGTCTTCATACAAACCGGATAAAAAATTATAATTGTGGTATTTATTTGTTATTCAGTAGTTTTTCTAGATAGGCAACTTTGTCTTTTTCTGCTTGTAGAAGTGCTTTATAAAGTTCTTTGTTTTCTTCAAAAGATTCAACCAATTTTTCTATGGGGTTGAAATTAAATGATTTTGATTGTAATTACCAAAAGCACTATTTGTGCCACTATTGTCATAAAATGTATTAAAAAATTTACAACATTTTCTTCCGAAAAGTTCTTAATTGCTTCGACTGTCATTCCCAATTCTTTTGCAATTAGTTCTAATTTTTCTTCTTCAACAGTTTCACTTTTTTCAATATTCGAAATTGTTTGCTGTGTGACCCAATAGCAATTGCTAAAGCTTCTTGTTTCATACCACGAAGCTCGCGAATTCGACCGATGTTACGACCTATATGTTTTGGTTTGATTGTAGTATTCATATTTCAAATGTAATAAAATTTTTAATATGTTTTTGATAAATCAACGACTGAGATAATACCATTTTAAGATAGATTAATCCAAAAATGATGTAGAGTAATATCATTTTGATTTAGACGAGTATGCTTTGACAAAAGCTTGCCATAATCACCAAAATATATTTATTTAGTTTTTCGGACTCATTCCATTTAGCATCCATTATCCATTGATTAATTTTATCTAGCCAAAAATCAAAATCATCCTTTAAAATAATGCTAATAGACCGCTCTTGTAAATAATTATTAGAGTTATCTCTACCATGTCTACCGTCGCGAAATCTTTGAATTCCAGCACCTTTTCCATAAACATATTCATGTTCAACACGACTTGAATTTTTTGGGATAGGAGTGGGTAAAAGCTTTGCTTCAAAAGTAAATATTAAGATTGCACCAAAATATACACCAATGTCAATAACACTAGATCCTGATTGAGCATTCTCTCTAGCAAAATAAATTTAGATTGACATTGATTGTCAAGAAGACAAAAAGATAACGAATGTTGGTTTTCGTTTTTTTTCACACTTAAAATTTCAACAAACTCATCCGACATGTTGAAAGCAGAAATTTCAGATTCAACAAATGTTAGAAGCTGCTGAACAATTTTATTTGGTTCGAGTACCCGAAATTCACTTATACCTGCACCCATAATCAATATCCTGCTTGTTTTAGGTCCAAAAATGTATCATCGGCATCCCTAAGGGCAATATTTTAACCAATATCTCTGAGCAAGTGGTTTAATAAAAAAAATACAATCGTAATTATCGATATGTGTGTAAACTCTAATTACTCGTTGATAAATTGCTCCACTATTTGAAAGTTTATCTTCTATTATTTCCTTTATTCCATTATCAGGCAAACTGCCATCTATATATTTTAGGTCACCGATTTTTCCATATCCAAATTGATAAATGATATAAGATGATGTAAAAATGGATGTTCCAATTTGCCAGCATTTTTCATCAGTAGCATATATCTCATTAAGGGAATTGCAAAAGTCTCTCCAAAATTTTCTAACTGTTTTTTATTGACTGAATCTTGTAAAATTTTACCAGAACTTCTGTTTGCAATTGATTTGCCTAAATGTATATAATAGTTAAGTACATCAAATAGAATAAGATTTTCATTTTTGGAAAGATTGACATTATCACCAAAATTCGAATCAAATGGTAATGCCTCTATATCTTCTTTATTTAAATAAGTTTCTTGCTTAACAATTACACTAGCACTATTTGCTAAGACATGAAGTTGATATAATTTTGCAAATCTATTTTTTATTGTATCATAAATTAGTCTCAGTTCTTCAATGTCTACTTTTGGTACACTTAGGCCAGTGAATTTTCTTTTAAACGTTAAATACTTGTTTTTATAGTTTTCAATTAAATAAACAGGAATATTTTCGTTACCTATTACATCTTTCAGCAACAGAAATGGTGGTTGAAATAGCTTTTCATCCCTAATAGCTTCAAACGTTTGTGAAGTTTCCACTTCAGTATTAACCTTTCCATTGGAATCAATATTGACTATTGAATCTTGGTTAGTAATATAGGAAGCTGTATTCTTTTGATTTTCGTTTCCAATGATATAACCAATATTAAATTTCCAATCATTTTTCTTTTGCATTTTCTCTATATACATTCCCAATGTAGGAAAAGAGTTTAATCGGTAAATTAAATGAAAAAGCCTTCCTCCACCTAGCAAATTTGTTTTCCAAATAAACTTTTTATTTTCATCAATTGCCCAACTCCAAGGTACTTTATGGAAATCGTAGTAATCAATTTCAAACCTGATTTTCTTTTCCGATGAAACCATTCGTTTGACTACTACGTGCTCAATGTCCTGATGTGTAGATACAATATTTTGAGCGATAATAGCAATAACCGGAGTGTCTGCTGTTTTATGAAATAAATCTCGCCTCAATGAGTAAAATCATAAATTTTATTAACTGTAAGTCTGTAAAAAGTCTTGTTCTATATTTTTGAGAGTTTTTACTATAAAGCAATACATTGATGGAGATCATGCAAATTTATCAGCAAAAATAAACCACCCTCAAAAACTTCAAAGCAAAATTATTATCAGGAATAAGATTTGGTTTTATCTTTAAAAGTTCTAATTTTTCGTTTGAAACCGCACTTTTTTTGCTTATGCCTTTTATTGGGTTAAATGTGGATTACCAATGACAAGATTAAATCTCATTGATTGTTTAACCGCATCATTACACCAATCGAAGAAATCTTTATTTTGAATATTTTTTGACTTAAATCTTTTAATTCAAGGTTATTCCATATTTCTTGAGGAGTAATTTATCTAATAAAGCAGTTGTTAGACTGAATACACTAACAAGTGTGGCAGTTTTTTTTTAAGTCTACACCAAAATATTGTCTTCCAATATTTTCTGAGAAATTTTTACTGTCTGGATATTGAATATTATCTCTAGTACTATTATTTATTGCCCACCATTGTAAAAGTCTTTTGAAAGCTGCAACAAGAAAAACACCAGATCCGCATGACGGATCAAAAACTCTAAAAGAATTATCCTTAAAAAGTTCGGGTTTATCAAGTGGCATTACTTCATCAATTAGTAGGTTAACTAAATGAATTGGTGTATATACGACGCCTTTCTCTTTGCCTCCTGTATTTCTTACGGACTCAGCTTGAATAAAATTTTCATAAATGGCACTAATTACCTCTGCCGGTAGATGTTTAAAACTGTATTGTTCCCAAATAAAAAGTTGATTGGTTTTCAGATTAATATTTGCTCGAAGAAAATTTGCTAAAAGATTCAAATTAGCATTTGCAATCTGATTTTTTTCAAGTTCAGAAAACTTATCAATTTTTCCATTGAATTCATTGGATAAATCATTTAATATCGAAACAAGTAATCCATTTTCAACTACCTCAGCGAATGTTTGTATTTTATGTTTTTTATATAGATTTCTTAAGGTATGCTTGCCCTTATCATCAGTAATATCTTCAAGAAATTTTATTAATATTGAAGTAACTAACAGTTTATCAATAGTCTCAGGTAAAAGATTGAGCTCCTGAGAACTCGTAAATTCCTTTCTAACTGTCATTAAATAATCTAGTAGAAATATGTATGGACTATTTTTTCATCTATACTCTCAGTAAATAAAGGCTGTTCCCAAAAAGTACCATTACCAAATAAATATGCTGAAAAACGTTCTTCATTAATACCCTCAATTGTTGAAGTAGAGGCAAGCAATAAATTTTCTAGACTTAAATGCCCATTTTGAACCATCGCAGGTTTCCGAGCATTGATAATATCTGTTCGTGTAGATGATTGGATAATGTAGATTTCGTTTCTCCCTGCACTCCATAAGGCAGCATGCAATTTTATGTGGGCAGGAGTATTAAAGAAACTTTCATCTTTGTAAATATACATACTGCTCAGAGCGAACTGGTACATCACTAGCAGTATCGTAATACCTTCTAAATAATATTGCGTCAATTCCTAATTTTTTGGCTTCATTGATATACAAAATTTCAGCATTATTTTTTGCAGCATTTACTTGATTACAAAAACAAGCCCATTCAGAGCGGTATAGTCCAAAATTTTTTAGTATCCATAGTTTTGTATTACGGCAAATTTAGTGAAAAGTAAATGTATGATGTTTCCGTTTCAAGTATATATTTAAAAATCAAAATGTTTTATTTTTATCAGTATTAATCGTGTCTAAATAAAATTGCAGATCATATAGATAAATAAATTCCGTTGCATCTTGTTCCGGCAATT